>NZ_JASSVN010000007.1:0-178183 GCF_030540945.1 Marinobacter sp. SS8-8
TGAACACCAGATTGGCTGACAAAACCGATACCAGACTGAGGGCTGTTTTCCGCCCGCAGGCAACCACCGGAACCGACACCAAACACCGCGCCCAAGAACACTGGAGCCAGGCCTTTAACGCTGCCAGCATGCGCGCCTTTGTAGTGGAGGTGAAGCCGCAACGAAAAAGGCGTCGCTGTGCCTGGCTTGGTTAGGCAACTTAGTTCTCGGCAAGCACCGGATTGCCTGATGTCCCGGGGTTATTCGGTTTCACACCTGAACAAAACTACCTGATTCTGGTTTCTCATCGCGTTGGCAGATCCATAGGATGAAGTTGTCGCCGTACCGTATGCAGTGTTGCCATATGAGCTCGCGCTGAGATTCGTTGTTGATTGGCCCGAGCCGAGGACGACAACACCAAGGTCCTTTTGCCGAAGATCAACAATTACGGGATACCCGCCATTTTCCTCTTTACAGGTCGAAGCCATCATCTCATCAGCTTTTTCTAATTGATGGGAAAAATTGGATCGTCCTTCGTAACGATAGACTTTTCCAACCCCTTCAATATGCATTGGCGTTGAGGATACATGCGCAAACGTGCAACCTGCTAACAGAGCGAATATCCCGAATAAAAAGAGCAAATTCTTCATGACTTTTACTTCCATTGATTGTCACAAATGCGGCCTAACGCGGAGCACAGCGGCGACCTTGGAGTGGCGACGAAGGAGCCACGTAAAGGGCGTCCGGCGGCCGCAGGCCGCGTACTGATGCGAATTGTTAGATGCCGGTTACCCGGCACTTTATTCTGGCACCCAAATCTGAATGCCTACTCCCGATACCTTGCACCAACGCAACCCATGGCGCCAGGAACCAGAACACCGATCTCTCAGAAACTGATCGATGTTTGCGTCGGATTGCCCCGCAACCTGAACACCGAGTTACCCAGCAAAACCGATGACCGACTGGCGGCTGTGTTTTGCCAGAAACCAACTGCCAAACCGCGCCCGAACACCAAACTCAAAAGCGATGAAGCCAGGCATATAACGCTGCGCACAACGGCGCCCTGACAAGGGCGTCCGGCGGCCGCAGGCCGCGTATTGATGCGCCTGGTTAAGGGCCGTTCACCCGATTACTTATTTGGGCATCCAAAGTCGAATGCCCACTCCCGACACCTTGCACCAGGCTGACCCATGGCGCCAGGAACCAGAACACCGAATGGACGGAAGCTGACCAATGAATACGCCGGATTGCCCCGCGACCTGAACTCCCGATTGGCCGCCAACACCCTTGCCAGACTGAAGGCGGTTTTCTGCCTGCCGGCAACCACCCAAACCGCGCCCAAACACCAAACCCAAGAACACTGGAGCCAGGCATTTAACGCCGCTCAGCACGCGCGGCTACGAAATGGAGGCGAAGCCGCAATGTAGTAGCCGTCGCCGTGACTGGCCTGGTTATACGTTTCACAGGTTGGTCTCTTCTAGCCAGTACTGCCGATCACTCGGGTTAAATACTTCTTGGACAACATATTCCTTTGTATCGTCGTCAAACCCGATGCGTTCTATTCGCTTGCTGATCAGCTCAGAAACTCTTTGGCACTCTGCTGCGAGGACGCTCTCTGCATCGCTGCTGAATTTATACTCAGGAGACTCCCACGCTTTGATTCGGTCAACGTCGCCTATTGAATGCTTGATACACAGAAACATTGCGGCCTTTGAATAGGATACGGTTTGTCCATCGAGAAGGAATTTCGTCTCCCCAGGGACGACGCACGCTTCGATTTTGTAGGCAGCGCTGAACTGGCGATGGCGTTTCAAGCACGTCTCAGTTGAGAGGTGTCGCCTGAAAAATATGCCTAGCATGAGCACCTCGTATAACGCGGAGCACAGCGGCGACCTTGGAGTGGCGACGAAGGAGCCACGTAAAGGGCGTCCGGCGGCCGCAGGCCGCGTACTGATGCGAATTGTTAGATGCCGGTTACCCGGCACTTTATTGTGGCACCCAAACCTGAATGCCTACTCCCGATACGTTGCACCAACCCAATCCATGGCGCTAGGAACCAGAACACCCTATGCGCAAATGATGCACGGAATTTACGCCGGATTGCCCCGCAACCTTAACACCGAGCTACCAGCCAAAACCTGTGACTGACTGGCGGCTGTGTTTTGCCCGATAACCACTGCCAAGCCGCGGCCAAACACCAAACCCAAAACCGCCGGAGCCAGGCATTTAACGCTGAGGTAACCGGCGCCGGAGCGTCAGCGGAGGGAACCAAAAGCGCCACGCTTTTGGCGTCCGGTTGACCGACTGGTTAAGAGCCGGTTACCCGTTGTTTTGTATTGGCACCCAATGCTGAATGCCGACTCCCGATACCTTGCACCAGCGCGACCCATGGCGCCAGGAACCGGGACACTGAATGAGCGGACCGGCTTAGAAAATGCGCCAGATGGCCCCGCGACCTGAACACCAGATTGGCCGACAAAACCGATACCAGACTGAGGGCTGTTTTCCGCCCGCAGGCAACCACCGAAACCGCGCCTAAACACCAAACCAAAGAACACCGGAGCTAGGCCTTTAACATTTGTATATATGTCACCGCGACCGTTTTCTCAGCGACTCATATCTCATTCCGAATATTTCTCAAAAATAGGCAGAAAATCCCTTCAGGTCAATGACTTCCCATCACTTTTCCTTCTCGTTTTCCAAACAAAAATGATCAGTAAGACTACTATCCTCGCTCAATAGAGCCAGGCCAGGACACTGATTCAAAAAGGAATTTATGAGTTCTTTCTGATTTCTCCAGGTTCATGGTCGCAACGACCATTTCCCAGTTGCCAGCACCCTGGAGCCAGCATAAACCGTACATGCGAGGCTATAGATCCGGAGGATGGGCTGAATCCGGACACCCTGGCGACCTGCGTGGCCCATGAAAACACCTGGTCAATCATCGGCCGCAATACGCCCCCGGATGTGCCCGTTGAGCAGCCGATCAACCCATATCGGAGGTGCGCGAGCATGCCTGCATCTGCTGTTTTGCCCGGCCGACCCGCGGGTACCGGGACATGCCTTGGGGCCTGGATTTCGAAACCCGCCTGATCGCCGAGCCCAACGCCGCCCCCATGCTCCGGGAAGAGCTGGACCGGCCCCGAGGTGAACAAATGGGGCAGCGGTACTCAAATGGGTAACCAAACGGAGACCACGGATGCATGGGCCAAGTCGTATTTCTCGTGCCACAGCACTGCTTACCCTGCTTACCACCACCCTATGCCCCCTGTGCTCAGCGGCAGATGAAGCCCTCGTTGCGAGGGCGGAAGCGCTTGATGGCGGATTTCCGGTAGGGGTTCTGGGCAACACTGCTGGGGCAGCCATGGTTGTCCCTGGCCTCACAACCCACCATTCCGCCCGGGGACCGCGATGAGAGGTCGGGGGGGGGGAATTCGCCGCAGGCTTGCAGCGTTGGCAAACCCGACTACGGAATCTGCCCCACCCGGGGATCGACTGTACGATACACCGGGCCGTGGCCTGTCTGGCCAAAACGAATGTTCGTTCAGTTCCGGAACGACATCTACAACCGCGATGCCCGCCTGATCGCGCGACTACGCCAACCGGCATCCGGGAACGGCCAGCAGCCTGCTCCAGTTGCCAAAAACAGACTTCTCGCCAACAACCCCCTCCGCCACTGACAGGGGCGATCTATCGAAGCCTGATTGACATTATCAGCAAAGTGAATAGGCTAATTCTTATTGTTTATGTAAGGAGGCTAACTAGTTCAGTGGACCCGACCCCACCCCCTGCTACCGGCAACAGCGACCACCACATCCCGCTTCAGGATGGCAGGCGGCTGGCCTACACCGACCTGGGTGATCCCCGGGGCTATCCCATACTGTTCGGTCATGGCATGCCCGGTTGCAGGCTGGAAGGCCACTTCCTGCATGAACGGGCGCGCCACCAGGGATTCCGCATCATTACCCCGGACCGTCCGGGGATCGGGTTATCGGATTACCGGGAGCGCCGGGCACTCAGGGACTATCCGGAGGATATCCGGCAGTTGATCAATGCCCTGAAGCTGCCGCGCTTCTCCTATATAGGCTGGTCCAGTGGCGGCTCCCGGGCATTGGCCTGCGGCTATGCCCTCTCGGACCGGATGGATCTCGGAGTCTGCCTTTCAGGCTACACCCACTTCAGCGAATTTCCCGGCCATCACAGACTGATTGAGGGCACGCGATGGCCCGGCCCCGGCCTCATACGGCTGAGCCCGGCCCTGCTGAAGCTCGTCGTCTGGCTGGTCGTCCGGATTTCCCTCCGCCACCCGGGCCTGTATATGCGTGAGGCAAAGCAGTTGGTAAGTGAACAGGACAGGGCCCTGCTCCGCGCTTGCCTGAGGGGCGAATACTTTCGGCGCGACCAGTTGGAGTGCCTGCAAAGTGGCGGCAGGGCCATTGCCACCGATTTGCTGACCGAACTGGGAGACTGGGGCTTCAAACTCAAGGATGTGAAGGTGCCGATCCTCGTCTACCAGGGCAAACAGGATCCTTTCATCCCCGTGGACTATGCCTGTCATCTTGCAGACAACCTGCCCGACGCCGACCTGACCCTGATGCCAGACGCAGGCCACCTGTACCCTCTGGCAGGGCAGTTTCAGGAACGCCTGTTTCAACGGTTGAACCATTATCTGAACAACTCAGCACAGGGAGCCACGAGCCGAGCCATGACCCCCTGAAATCAGTATTGTCTGGCCGGGCACCCTGGCCAGTCTGTTTGCAGGCCTGCCACGGGCGTTGGCGCCCCCGGTTAGATCGCAACAGACAGATTCCAGACCCCTGCCAGCGCTTCCAGCGCTTCTGCAATCAGAGGCTCCTCCTGCCGGTCACGGTGCCAGATAAAGCTCAAGGCACAGGGCAACTGAACCCCTTCGGCGATTACCAGTCCCTGTTCCTGGCGCTCAGCCATGGCCAGCGCATCCCTGGCGAGACTGAGGCCAACGCCGGCCCGAACCAGATCCAGCATGCAGGCCTCCTGGTCGACCTGGGCGACCCCACGGGGTGCCAGGCCCAGCGGTTCCAGGGTTCCCTTGAGTAACCGGTGGTGAACCGAGTCCTCCGGTGTCACAATCCAGGGCATGGTCGCCAGATCCGACCACTGTGCAGACAGAATCCTCTGCCCCCAGCCTGCCGGCGCAACGACATAATAGTGAAACCGGGTCAATTCACGGTGGGTCACTTCGGGCGCCAGCGCACCCGGGCCAACACCCGGCGGGGCCAGAAAAAACCCGACATCCAGCCGGCCATCACGCACCTGCTCCAGAACACTGCCACTCATCCCCTGCCGCAGTTCGGTCTCCAGTTGGGGTGCCCATTCCACCAGCCGGTGCAGAAACGCCACGAGACGAATGAACTCGGGATCCACAATGGTGCCGATACTCAACCGGCCCCGCAGGGTACTCAAAGTGATATAAGCCTACATTATATCTGGGTTTTAGAAATCTCAATTGCTTTGGCCCCTGATCCACTCTAGCCTGTAGGATCAACGATTCACCAGTACTGAAAAAAGCTCTGAAAGACTCAATAACCGGCGTCATTTGAGGGATTCACGGGAAAACCGAGGCATTCATGACCAACGCGACCATTCTCCATTATATCAATGGTGAAATATCACCAGGCACCGCAAGCCAGACTCAGGACGTGTTCAATCCGGCCACGGGTCAGGTGACCGGTCAGGTTGCTCTCGCCAATTGTGCGGATGTGGACGCCGCCATTGCCGCCGCCGATGCTGCCTTCCCGGCATGGGCGGATACTCCGCCGATCCGGCGTGCTCGCGTTATGTTCAAGTTTCTGGAGCTTCTGAACAGACACAAGGACGACCTGGCCCGGGCCATCACCGCCGAACATGGCAAAGTCTTCACCGACGCCCAGGGGGAAGTGGCCCGAGGCATCGACGTTGTGGAGTTTGTCTGCGGCATCCCCCAGTTGCTGAAAGGCGATTACACCGAGCAGGTCAGCACCGGCATTGATAACTGGACCACCCGCCAGCCCCTGGGTGTGGTTGCTGGTGTCACCCCGTTCAACTTCCCGGTCATGGTGCCCATGTGGATGTTTCCGGTCGCCATCGCTGCTGGCAACACCTTTGTCCTCAAACCCAGCCCGCTGGACCCGAGCGCCTCACTGATGATTGCCGATCTGCTGCGTCAGGCGGGCCTTCCCGAGGGCGTGTTCAACGTGGTTCAGGGTGATAAGGAAGCAGTGGAAGCGCTCATTGAGCACCCGGATGTGCAGGCCCTGAGGAAGGCGTGAAGTTCTACACACGCCAGAAATCCATCATGCAGCGCTGGTCCGATTCCATCGATGCCGGTGCGGAATTTGTCATGCCAACTGCCAGATAACGACCGAACAAGCTGCGGAGAAAACGCCATGCCCGACAACAAAAAGACACAGGGACAGCAAGAGTTCGACTACATCGTGATAGGTGCCGGCACCGCCGGCTGCCTGCTCGCCAACCGCCTCAGTGCAGATCCGGCCAACCGGGTATTGCTGATCGAAGCCGGTGGCCGGGACAACTACCACTGGATCCACATTCCGGTGGGCTATCTCTACTGTATCAACAACCCGCGCACCGACTGGTGCTTCCGCACGGACCCGGACGCCGGTCTTAACGGGCGTTCGCTGATCTACCCACGGGGCAAAACCCTGGGAGGTTGTTCCAGTATCAACGGCATGCTCTACATTCGTGGCCAGGCCCGGGATTACAACCAATGGGCCGAGATCACCGGTGAGGACGCCTGGACCTGGAACAACTGTCTGCCGGATTTTATGCGTCACGAGGACCATTACCGTCTGGATGACGGCGGAGACGCTGATCCGGAACACGACAAATACCACGGCCACGGTGGCGAATGGCGCGTGGAGCATCAGCGCCTCAAATGGAAGGTGCTGGAAGATTTCGCCACGGCCTGCGTGGAGGCCGGCATTCCCCGGACCCGGGATTTCAATCGGGGCGACAACGAGGGCGTGGATTATTTCGAGGTCAACCAGAGAGCCGGCTGGCGCTGGAACACCTCCAAGGCTTTCCTGCGGGAGGCGGAAAAGCGCCCCAACCTCATGCTCTGGCACTCAACGCACGTGCTTGGTCTTGAAACGGACGCCTCCGGCACCGGCCCTCGCTGCACCGGGGTGCGTGTTGACCGGCCCGGCAACGGTGAAGTCGTTGCCAGGGCTCAGCGGGAAGTCATCCTCTCGGCTGGCGCCATCGGCTCACCGCAACTGTTGCAGCTCTCAGGAATCGGCCCTGCCGATCTTCTTAACGAGCATGGGATTGATGTAGTGGCTGACCTGCCCGGTGTGGGTGAGAACCTGCAGGACCACCTGCAGATCCGGTCCGTATACAAGGTAAAAGGGGTCACCACTCTGAACACCATGGCCAATTCGCTGATTGGCAAGGCCCGGATTGGCCTGGAATACCTGCTCACCCGCTCCGGCCCCATGAGCATGGCACCGTCACAGCTTTGCCTGTTTACCCGCAGTTCCCCGGAACACAGGCATGCCAACATCGAGTACCATGTCCAGCCCCTGAGCCTGGACGCTTTCGGGCAACCGTTACACGATTTCCCAGCGATAACCGCCAGCGTCTGTAACCTGAATCCAACCAGCCGCGGTACCGTGCGAATTCGCAGCAACGACCCGAAACAGGCACCGGCCATTGCCCCCAATTACCTGAGCACGCCGGAAGACCAGAAAGTGGCCGCGGATTCGCTGCGAGTAACGCGGCGCATCGCTGAACAACCCTCTTTCATGCAATACCAGCCGGAGGAGTTCAAACCTGGCCAGCAGTACCAGACAGACGACGAACTCGCCAAACTGGCCGGCGATATTGGTACCACCATTTTCCATCCGGTGGGCACCACCCGCATGGGCCGTTCCGATGACGAACTGGCTGTGGTGGATCCGTATCTTCGGGTTCGGGGCGTGGCGGGCCTGCGCGTGGTCGATGCCGGCGTTATGCCGACCATCACCAGCGGCAACACCAACTCCCCCACCCTGATGATTGCGGAGAAAGCCGCCCGCTGGATCCTGGCCGGCAGATAAAAATGCCAAGAGCCGGTGATCCCAGAAATCGGGAAACGTCGGGGCGGCAGCGGTCGATATGGCCGAAGACTTATTCCGCCAGCCTGACGATGTCGTCGTATTCCCGAACCTGAACCACCCGCTCCTTGACCGGTTCAGAGGCCAGGCTGCACGTTTCGTTGACCATGGCACTGGCCACCGTCTTCGCCTCAATGCCCCGATACTTGTCCAGGGGCCCAATCAGCAATCGGTTAACCAATGGCATCGCTTTTATTCCCAGCGCCTCGGCCGTTCGGTGCTCTCGCCGATCACCCAGCAGCAAGCTGGGATGGTAGATGGAGAGATAGGGATAGCGGAGCTCCCTCAATGAATCCTCGAGCTCCCCCTTTACCCGGTTATAGAAAATCGTGGAAGAAGAAGACGCGCCGATGGCAGACATCAGAATAAAGGCCCTCGTACCCTGCGACCTGCCAAGCTCCGCCGCCTTCAGGGGGTAGCCGAAATCCACCTTGCGGAACTGTTGCTGGGAGCCGGCCTTTTTGATCGTTGTGCCCAGACAACAGACAATACTATCAACGCTGAACAGATCCGCATGGTCCGCTAGCTGGTCAAAGTCGATTTCATGCTGCCTCAGTTTCTCGTGGAGGGTCGGCAATTTGTGCCGAACCGGTGCAACCAACTGTGAAACTTCATCTTTAGCCAGCAAGCCCTCCAGCACCTTGCCACCGGTCAGGCCGGTGGCACCCAATAACATCACTTTCATAACAGCTCTTCCCTGGATAAACCTGTCACCATCCTACCAAAGACCCACCGGAATGAGTTCATCATTCCATGTACATCACTGGCAGACAGTGATGCAGATCTTCCCACCTGGGCCTAAAAAAAAGCACCGGGCAAGGCCCGGTGCAAAGACTGACAACAGGTCAGGTCGGGAATACGCAGCAGGTCGTCTGCGCCCGCTGCCTTGGCGGCGATCAGCACTTTCAGGTGATCCCAACGATGCCGGGCGCTGCCATCGGCAAACTTGACGGAGCGGGGATCATCAGCCACGGCATCCATCAGCTCATTCAGGTTCCTGTATTTCGAATCCTTACCCACTGAGAGGTCTGTTTGCCAGGCACCTGCCGTACAATTGACTATTATCAAGTTAAATGGCCAGCAAACGATTGAGGCACTGCCTATGGTGGAGCGCTTACAATGCCCGGAGGGCCTCCGGTTACTGCTTACCCCGAACCGCTCCCTGAGCTGGAAAGGCAACATCAGGGTCTGGCTGTGCCTTTTTGCTGTCTCCGCCGTCACCACCACAGGCTTCAGTCTCGCGGGTGCCTGGGTGATCCTTCCTTTTGCCGGCCTGGAACTGATCGCACTGGCATCCGGCATCTACCTTACTTCCCGCGATTGCCAGCGGCGGGAAGTGCTGACCATCGACGATACAGACATCCACATCGAGAAAGGCAGAAAGCGGAAACAGGCGGAGTGGACCCTACCGAGGCGGTATGCCCGCCTGCGGGTCAATGCCCCGGGGCACCCGTTTGCTCCGGCGATACTGGCGCTCACTCATCGAGATACGGATGTTCCTCTTGGGCAGTTCCTCAACATTGACGACACCGCCATTCTCGTTGAACTTCTGGAATCCCGTGGAGTGGCTATAGAACGTAAAGAGCCCGATTCGCAAATCGGGCTCTGGTTCTGAGTTCCTTTCAGGGGTAGCCCCAGCAATTATTCATAACGAGCCATAATCCTGTCGATTTCGCCCGCCTTGCGTGCCTCATCCAGCGCCTGCTGCAAATCCGTGCTGATGGCCAGGCATGACATCACCCTTGTAACTGGCAATTATCCGATCCCTGGCACCTTCCAGCGAATGGCACCTCATTGACGCCTCAAGGGAGACTGGGCAAACTCAATCGGGCACGCTTCCCACAATCATTTGCTCTCAATAACGAACAACAAGGCAAACGCCATGGATTTTATCAGAACCCCGGAAAAACGCTTTGAACGCCTGCTGGATTATCCCTTTGACCCGCATTATGTGGAGCTCAGTGGTCTACGCATGCATTACGTGGATGAAGGCCCTGCAGAAGCCAGTCCGGTTCTCATGATGCATGGTGAACCCTCCTGGTCCTACCTTTACCGCCACATGGTTCCGGTCTGTGCCGCGGCCGGCCACCGGGTGATCGCACCGGATCTGATCGGCTTCGGCAAATCGGACAAACCAACAGCTATCGATGATTACAGCTACCAGCAGCACATGGACTGGATGCAGGCGTTCATTGACCAACTGGAGCTGGAAAACATGACGCTGGTGTGCCAGGACTGGGGGTCTTTGCTCGGCTTGCGGCTCGCGGCAGAAAACCCGGACCGTTTCAGGGCCATCGTGGTGGGTAACGGGATGCTGCCAACCGGAGACCAGAAACCGCCGCCGGCCTTCAGGGTCTGGAAGAGCTTCGCGCTGCACAGCCCGTGGTTCCCCATTGCCCGGATTATCAATATCGGCTCATTCCGGAAACTGGGCCCTGATGAACGGCGTGCCTATGACGCGCCTTTCCCGAACAAGAAATGCAAAGCAGGTGCCCGCGCTTTTCCGCGCCTGGTCCCGATGCATCCCAACGACCCGGCGAGTGAGGCCAACCGCAACGCCTGGAGGGTCCTGGAGCGCTGGGAAAAACCCTTCCTTACCGCCTTCAGCAACGGCGACCCGATTACCCGCGGGGGTGATGCCTATATGCAAAAACGAATTCCGGGCGCGAAAGGCCAGCCCCATGTGACCCTGAAAGGTGGTCACTTCCTGCAGGAAGATTCGCCAGTACCTTTTGCCCGGGCGATCAATAATCTGCTGGCCACCCTGGCCTGAGGGCTTCCCTTCAGGTCTGGCCAGCCGGAACCCGGGGCCGGTAGTGCCAGGACGACCAGCTGTAAAGGCCGAGGGCTACCCAGGTCAGCACTAAGTTGACTTTTTCTGGGTGACCACCAAAGCCACGCCAGCAATCGCGATCAGCCCGCCGGCCATAGCGAGCCCGCCGAGGCGCTCATCAAACAGCAGATAGGCTTCAAACGCAGTTACCGGCGGCACCAGGTAAAACAGACTGGCAACCTGAGAGGCGGCGCCCTGGCGGATCAGCCACATCAGTAGCAGGATGGCGCCGATCGACACCCCGAACACCAGCCAGGCCATGGATAACTGGAGTTGCAGGCTCCACTCCACCTCGCGGGTTTCCAGGGTGAATGCGCCGATCACAAAGAACGTGGCTGCGGCGGCGTACTGAATCAGGGTGCCCGCCACCAGATCGGCGCCGGTGCCATGACGCTTCTGGTAAACCGTGCCCATGGAGATACCCGCAAGTGCAAAAAGCGCCCAGAGCAGGCTCCAGGGTGAAAATCCTGAACCGGTGCCGTTAGCACCAAATTTTTCAAGCAGAACGAGGGCAACACCCACCAGGCCCAGGGCCAGCCCAACCCACTGCCGGGCACTGACGGATTCCTTGAGAATGGCAACGGCCGCGGCCGCGGTCACCAGGGGTTGCAGACCCACGATCAATGACACGATCCCTGAGGCCATGCCCCCCTGAATGGCGTAATACACGCCGCCGAGATAGCAGCCATGCACCAGCACGCCGGTAACCGCCAGATGGCCGGCACCGCGCCAGCCCGGCCAGCGGGTCTTCATGATCCAGGCCAGGCCCGCAAGCAGCACCAGCGTCATCAGCATGCGGATCAGCAGCAGAGTAAAGGGCTCGGCAAACGGCAAACCATACTTGGCGCCGATAAAACCGGTACTCCACAGCCAGACAAAGAGTGCGGGGACAAAAAACGAGTAGAACAGTGAGCGCATGGATCGCAACCGGATTCGATGTATCTGTCAGTCAGCTTAGTTTATAAGTTAGCAGGCAAACAAAACAGATACAGAAAACCCGTTTCGGGACCGGTACAGATGGTCACGGGCGAACCTCAGGGAGCTTCACCTCGATGTCGGGCTCATCGTGATGCCAGCTCCCCTCCCAGGTCACTTCAGGCGCACCACCTGGCCGGGGCTCAATGGTTATGGAGACGGTTCCGAAACTGGTCGGTGCCGGGCCAAAGCGGATGGGTTTGTCCTGTTCGAGCCAGCGTGGCGGGATGCCCGCACAGAGAATCAGCCGGTCGCCTTCCTCCCGTACGAAGCAGTTGCGTACCATCATTACCCACTCTGCCGACGCCCAGACATGATGCCCGTCCCCCATACAGCCGCCCCCGGTCCCGGGGTGAATGGCCTCTGGCCACTGCCCGGTCGGCGATGCCAGCCCGGCGACCGCGTCCACCAGCTCCAGATAACGGGGATTCCCGGCCCGCAACAACACTTGCGCGACATGCAGTGTCAGGTAGGCATTGAGGCCCGAATGAATCATATCCTGGTAGAAAGCCCCTTTCACAAAGCACTTCTCAAGCAGGAATTCGACACAGTCCAGCAACCTCGGGTCATCCGGCCTGCACAGCTGGGTGGGATACCCTATCGCCAGCGAACCGATGGCGCCTGCATCCAGCCGGCGGTAAGGTGACGCCGGCATGCCCGGGCGTTTCAGGCGCTCAGCACAGGTTGCCAGGCTGCGATCAACGGTCTGGGCAAATTCCCGGGCACCGGCGCCGAAGTGCTCGCTGGCTTCCCGGTCGACCGGTCTGAGCAGCTCCTCAGCGGCTTTCAGGCCGGCTATCCCCCAGAAGTCGTCCCAGTAGTAATAGTCATTGGGCCCCAGGTGCTCGGCGCTGAAGCCGGCCGGCAACAGACCTGCATGGGGCTTGTCCAGGGTATCGCTCAGACGCTTTTTCTGGATCCAGCGGGCGCCCTTGCGCACCGGTTCTTGCCATCGACGGTGCAGGGCCCGGCCGGTCAGTTCGTGGAAACGCCTCAGAATCCAGAGCACCTCGCCGTTCGCGTCCCACTCCCCTTCCTGGGAACGGAAATAGCCGTTTTTCAGTTGCCGGTGGGGAAACTGATGCAGCGCGCGCTCGGCGCGGTCCGTCAGCCCGGCGCAGAGCAAGGCGTGAATAATGAACGCGGCATCGCGAAACCAGAAGCGCTTATAGGTGTAGGGGCCGGGATAGACATCCTCTGGTGAGTGCAGCACCAGGGAGTGAATAGCGGCATCGTAGAGGAACTGCCAGGATTCATCCGGGCATTCCAGCTGGGCATAACCCTTCAGGGCACCGAGCCAGCTGTCCGGACGAATCGCCGGAGCCGACTCGTCCGAAAGCGGAACCCTTACGGTAAGCTCCGAAACCTCTCCGGCCCGCATCGGAAACAGCGCCGCTGCCGTGACCATGCCGACATCGCATTTGCCCTGGCTCTGGTCTTCGTTGTCCCGGAGGTGAATCCGCACATCGCCCTGCCGATAGTCCGAGACATGATGACGCTCGGCCGGCCGGCTGAAAAACACGGCCTGCTTTCTGTCAACGGTCCAGGCATCGCGCTGCTCCGACAGACTTACCCGATTGATAAAACTGATGCCCTCCGGGTTTGCCGGTCGCAGCGAAAGCACCAGTGAGCCAGAGGTTTCTGACCTCGCCCTCAGGAACAGCTCACAAACCGGCTTGCCATTTTCCACCACGACCCGGGAACGACTGGTCAGGCCCAACCCGTCCAGCTCTGAACTGGTCACTACACAGGGACCATCCTCAAACGCCTGGCGCTGTCGGGCAGTCTTGCAGCGGGAGGGCAGCAAACAACGGCCGTCATCGGCCAGCACCCAGGCGTCCAGAGACCACCCATCATAGAAAGGCGTCAGCAGGCCCCGGGGATCAACCACCGGCAGTTCGGCCACATCCGGCTGGCCGACGGCCGTCCAGTTACGGTTACTCAGGTTGATATGGGTAATGGAAAACGCCCGGGGAATAAACGCCACGTCCCCGGGATCAAACTGCCGCTCAACCCAGTATGGCCAGACCCAGTCCAGGTTATGCTGAATCACCCGGCTGTTGATCAGTCCCCGGGCATGGAACACCACACCGGCCCTCAGCAATTCGATCGGCTCCCCCACCTCCGAAGGCTGGGCAAAACTGTGCAGTTTTGCCAACAGCGCTATGGGATCCAAGAAACCATGGCGGCGGGCCACCCGTTTCACCAGATACCGCCAGGGCAACCACTTCATCCAGCTCATTGCTTGGTCTCCTGCTCCGTTGGCTCGGTCTCGACTTTGTAACGAGCCAGTGCCCGTCGGGCGAGGCGATTGAGAAACACCACCGCCAGTACCGTGCCTGCGAAACCGGCACCGTAAATAGCCCACTCAAGAGGCGTTCGGCCGGACTCACTCATTCCCAAAGTCGACAGATCTGCCGCGAGTGAGCCCAGGTACACGTTGTGGAGAGAGAACGGAATAACACCCAAAAATGTGCCCGCAACGAAGCCACCAAACGAGAAATTGGTGAGACCGAACAGAAAGTTGGAAAGTTTTCCCGGAAAGAAGGGGATCAGGCGTGTCAGCAACACGATTTTCCAGCCATGGGGCGCCATCTCGTTGCTCACCATGGAGAGCCGTGTACGATTGCGGATATACACGTGGGCGTGCTCACCGAGAAAGTGCCTGGCAATCAGGAAAGCGGCTGCCGCCCCTAGTGTGGTTCCGATCACCACATAGGTGGTGCCCTCAAGCACGCCAAACACGAAACCGGCGCCGGTCGTCAGCAGTATGCCCGGGAACAGGAGCAGCGTGGCGAGCACCATGATGCCGATGAACAAAACCGCTGCCCAGACACCCTGGGCATCAAACCAGCGCAGCAGGTCCACGATCTGCTGGTGAACACCTAACGCATAGAGCAGACCAACAATCAGCCCGACTCCGGCGATGCTGCCCGCCAGCCACAGAAACGGCGATTTCTTCCAGTTACCCATGTCCTAACCCTAACGCGAGAGCGCACTGGGTCTCAACGCACCAGGTCTCAAAGAGACGGGCAGATGCCCTTCTGCTCAGGGGTTACTGAGTATCGACTGAAGTTTCTGGGTCAGCTCCACCGCTTCTGCCCCGAGTGGCGTCAGGTAGCCGCCATCCCTCTGGCTGATAAGTCCCTTGGAATACAGATTCTCCGCGGCCCTCACCATTTCCGGAGCCGCCGAGTGGGCATGCACCTTCAGCCCTTCCTGGTTTGAGGTGGACGGGAACTGGCCCAGGAGATTGAGTTCCGCGAGATGATCAACAGAGAATGGCATGGCATTTCCTCGTGTTATTACCGGGATTTACACGCAGCATAGCGGATTGGACACCATGAAGCTTTCCCGAATTCTCAAGCAACCGGAATGACATTAGTCACCGGCAGGCCCAATGCCTTGCTCAGGCCTGCGACAGAGATCTCAGTAGCGTCAGCGGATACTGGGAGGTAAAACCGGATCAGATGCTGTCAGCTCGCTTCTCCTGCTCGCTGTCAATCGCCTTCTCGGTATCACTCCACTGCTCCGAAAGAGCTTCATAGGCCTCGGAAAATCCACGACGGGCACGTTCCCATGCAGATGCTGAACTGGCTTTGAGCTCCTGATACCAGTTCTGTACACGCGCCCTTTGTTCCCGCAGTGATTCCAGACTCTTCCGGGAGCGCTCCCGGGCGATGTCGCTCATGTCGTCCCAGTTTTCCGAGAGCTGTTGCTCAAGCTCCTCAATGCGCCGGTCCAAAGCAGACAGTGTCCTATTGATGGAATCCTCTGCCTGCTCTTTCTGAGCGGAACCGTACTCCTTCAGGGCCTCGCCCAGCTCCCGGGTTTCCTTCTTTAGCGCCTCCACGGACGAATCTTCTGAAGAGGGATCTGGGGAGGGATCTGGAGAGGACTCGGCCAGAACGACCCCTGAGAACATCCCCACAAACACCAGGGTAAACACATAAGCTATTGGCTTTATCATCATTAATCACTCCTGAATGTTTCCCTGAACTTTAGCAGCCTTGTGCGGTTACATGCACCTTAACCCTAATGCTGACTCACGGCTGATCTGAACAAAGCCTCTCCGCGACCGCCTCGCAGACCTCATCCTGACCCAGCCCTGCGCCTTTCACGATCAGGTCTGCATAGCGGGAATACAAGGCAAACCGCTCTTCAAACAACGCCTCCAGGGACTGATCCGGCCGCCGGGAAATGCCCCGCATGCTGTGATCACCGATTCGTTCCATGACCAGATCAAGCGGTATATCCAGAAAGACCACCGTCCCGTTCGCCTTGAGGTGCTCCATGGCACGGGCGCTGTAGACCGCACTGCCGCCAGTGCTGATAACTTTATGCTGAACATTCAGCTTGAGCAGTACCTGCTCCTCAATGCGGCGCAGGGCTTTATAGCCATCCTGGTCTACAATTTCCTGAAGGGTGCGACCGGCATTCTCCTGGATGAGCAGATCGGTATCGATGAACCCCAGACCCAGTCGCTTGGCCAGCAACACCCCAACGGTGCTCTTGCCGCTACCAGGCATACCGATAAGAACAAGGTTTCGGGTGTTGGTCTGGTTATCCATGACTTTTCCGGGTAAGTGAGAACTGGCTGACAATACCCGGAACGTAACATTTTTCCGACAAAGTGCGCCCTTTATTCAACCTCGCAAGGCCGTATAATCCCGGGAAAGCCGGCTTGAAAGAATGCCTTGAGCCGACCGTTGACCGCACATTTCACGAGTGAATCATGATAATCGGCAGATCACGACTGATCCCATCACTGGCAGCCTTGCTGTTTGGCCTTTCCGCACCCAGCCTGGCGGATGGAATCAAGCGCATTGCGCACCCGGATGGTACGGTCGAATTCACCAACGTGAAACACACCAATCAACCCCGGGCTTCCACCGGCAACGATACGGTTTACCGGTACACGGATGAAAACGGTGTTGTTGCCTACAGCGGCATTCAGCCAGCCGGCGCGGAGTTCGATGTCATCAGGTTTCACTGCTATGCCTGTGATCCGGAGTCCACGATAGACTGGCGAAAAACACCGCTTTTTACCAAACCTTTCCGATCAGAGATCCAGACAGCCGCCCGGGAATTTGGCGTCGATCCGGCCCTGGTCCGAGCGGTCATTCACGCCGAATCCGCCTTCAACGAGAAAGCACTTTCGCCGGTCGGCGCCCAGGGGCTGATGCAGCTTATGCCTGGCACAGCCGAGGAGCTTGGTGTCCGGAACGCACTGGCTGCGGCAGAGAACATCCGGGGCGGCGTCCACTACCTGGCAAGGATGCTCAGCCGTTTTAACGGCGATACCCGACTGGCCACCGCCGCCTACAATGCCGGCCCCGGCGCTGTGAGCCGTTACCGGGGCGTTCCCCCCTACGCCGAAACGAAGGCCTATGTCGAGAGGGTTGGCATCCTCCACGAGCGTTACGCTGCCCGATAGACCTTTTTGAGGTAAGAAATCAATGAACTTCAAACGTCTGGAAACCTTTATCTGGGTGGCCACACTCGGGAGCTTTCGCAAGGCCGCCGAACGTCAGCACACAACCCAGCCCGCCATTTCCAACCGCATCGCCACACTCGAGGAAGAGCTGGGCGTCAAGCTGTTCGAGCGGGAGTCAGGCCATACCCAGTTGACCAGCAAGGGGCAGGAGTTGCTGCCCTACGCCGAAAAAATCGTTTTCATGGCCCAGCAGCTGCGTAAACGGGCCGACAGGGTTGCCCTGCTGTCCGGCATTCTTCGGCTGGGCGTCTCGGAAACCATTGTCCATTCGTGGCTCCCCCGTTTCTTTCGGGAGTTGCACGAGACAGCACCCAGCCTTGATGTTGAGATAACCGTGGATGTTACCGGGAATCTCCGCACCGGTTTGCTGGACCGGAGCCTGGACCTGGCCTTCCTGCTGGGCCCGGTCTCCGAACCGAAGATCGAAAACCGTGAGCTCTGCAGCTTTCCATTGGTATGGGTGGCCAGCCCGGAGCTGAACCTGCCCGACAGTCTCCTGGATCTCAGGGAACTGGTGGAATGGCCCATCATCACCTACGCCAGAAATACCAGACCGTTTGCCGAGATCAGCCAGAAGTTCAGTGAACTCGACGAACTGCCCGCCCGGTTCTACTCGTCCAGCTCCCTCGCCGCCTGCCGGCAATTAACCCTGGATGGCATCGGTATCTCCACGCTCCCCCTGAGCGTGATCGAGCACGAGCTGGACAACGGCAGACTGGTTCAACTCCAGACATCATGGACGCCATCGGAACTTGCCTTTACCGCCTCTTACCCGGGCGCCCCCTTTAACCCGATCACGGAGCTGGCAGTCAACCTGGCCGTCAGGGTCTCCAGTGAGTATACGTGCGCCACTCATCACTAAATATTATCGCCAGGTCTAAAAAACGATAATTAGACATTTTCACAGCTCGGTATACCCTGAAAATCAGGTGCAGATAACAATTTCAATCAGGGGTTACCGACATGCACACAAATGCGTATTCCGATTTCAAGGCCAGCCTGCTTGAGCAAGCTTCAGAACTGCGGGCGCGCATTCGCTCAGGCACCCATACCGCCACCACAAGCGGGGTCGCAAGCAGCCTGCTTCAGGGCAACGTGGTCATACTGCCGTCGGAGTGGGCCGGAGAATTTCTTCTATACTGTCAGAATAACCCGGTTGCCTGTCCGCTGATCGGCGTTTCCCGGCCCGGCGACCCAACCCTCCCTGACCTGGGCCAGGACCTGGATATCCGCACCGATGTACCCGAGTACCAGGTCTTCAGGAATGGCGAGCGCAATGAAAAAGTCAGCGACATTAAAAGCCTGTGGCAGGAGGATTTCGTTACCTTTGTTCTTGGTTGTTCGTTTTCCTTCGAAGACGCCCTGAGCCGGGCAGGTCTCTCAGTGAGAAACGTCGAACAGGGCCTGAATGTCTCTATGTTCCGCTCAAATATTACCACCCGGCCCTCGGGCCGATTCCACGGCAACATGGTGGTTTCAATGCGTCCGTTCGCCAGTGCCGATGCCATCCGGGCGATTCAGGTGACGACACGCCTTCCCAAGGCCCATGGAGCACCCGTACACATTGGCAATCCGGAGCTGATTGGAATTCAGGACATCAACACACCCGATTTCGGAGATCCGGTAACCATCCGGCCGGGCGAGCTTCCGCTGTTCTGGGCCTGCGGGGTTACCCCCCAGCTGGCTCTGGAAAATGCCCGCCTGCCGATCGCAATAACCCACGTACCGGGAAAAATGCTGCTGACAGAGCGGCTGAATGAAGAACTGGCGGTACTCTGAGCCACCAGTTGCCTTTGAAGGTGACAACAACAAGAGCACGGGAGATTCATTATGTTTAGACAACTCGCTACAGCCACCCTGGTTACCGGGGCGCTGTTCACCTCATCCGTCCAGGCCGACCAGTGGCACATGCCGACGCCCTATGGCGACGCCAACCTGCCCACCCAGATCGCCTATGAGTTTGCCGAGGACATCAAAAACGGCACGAATGGCGACATCACCATCACCGTTCACTCTGGCGCGTCCCTGGTCAAGCACCCGGAAATCCCGAGAGCGGTCCGGACCGGCCAGGTGCAGTTGGGAGAGATTTTCATCGGCATCATGGGTAACACCCATCCCGTCTTCAAGCACGATAACATCCCGTTCCTGGCAACAACCTATGAAGACGCCGAAAAGCTCTGGGAAGCCGCCAAACCCGAGATTGAGAAACAGCTGGACAAGGAAGGCTTGACGCTGCTGTACACTGTCCCCTGGCCGGCCCAGAGCCTCTACACCAAGGCACCGGTAAACGCGCTGGAAGACCTAAGGGGCCTGAAGATGCGTGCCTACAGCCCGTCGACTTCGCGCCTCGCGGACCTGATGAACACAACACCCACCACGGTACAGGTTCCCGAAATTCCGCAGGCGTTCAGCACCGGCATTATTGACGCGATGATCACCTCACCGTCCACCGGCGCCAACGGCCAGGCGTGGGATTACCTCTCCCACTACACTGATATAAAGGCCTGGATTCCCAAGAACGTTGTTGTTGTCAATAAACGGGCGTTCCGCCGGCTGAGCGACGAGCAGCGGAAGGTGGTCCTTGATGCCGCCGCCGCAGCTGAAGAGAAAGGCTGGAAAGGTGTTCGCAAGACCGCCGCCGAAGACACCGCAACCCTTGCAGAGCATGGCATCACCGTCTCCGAACCGTCGGATGAACTGATGGCCGAGCTTCAGAAGATCGGGGACATCATGGTCAAGGAGTGGGAACAGGAAGCTCCGGAGGAAGTCGGCGCCATCCTGTCCCGCTATCGCTGAAGATTCATTCACAGGGAGCCTCCTGACGGCTCAGGCGCTCCCCTGAGAGGCATCGGTTATGAGCTCTCTTCGAGACAGGTTCTACCTGGCATCCGGCTACGCATCGGGCTTTTGTATCGCGCTGATCATGGTGGTCATCCTTGCCCAGATCGTTGGGCGCATGTTCGGCTTTATCATTCCATCAGCAGAGGATGTGTCGGGTTACGCCCTCGCCGCCGCCACCTTTTTCGGCCTGGCCTACACCTTTCATGAGGGCGGACACATCAGGGTAACACTGGTCATTCAGAAGTGGAGCGGACGCCCGCGTTATTTCCAGGAACTGTCCGTGCTGATTTTCGGCTTCGGACTCGCCAGCTACATGACGTTCTATAGCTGGCACATGGTCTGGGAATCCTACATCTTCGGGGAAGTCTCCCACGGCTATATTCCGATACCGCTCTGGATACCCCAGATTCCGGTCGGGCTGGGCATGCTGGCCCTGAACATCGCCATCCTGGACGACCTGATTGCCATCATCCGCAAGCGCACACCGTCCTACCAGCAGCATGAAAACGAGATCAACCTGGAGGACGTGTAATGGACACTGCGTTTCTCTCCATTGTCCTGGCCGTCTCCATGATCCTGATGCTGGCGCTCGGGGTCTGGGTCTCACTGACCCTGGTCGCCATCGGCGTATTGGGATTGCTTCTCTCCGGAAATGACCAGATTGGCCTGCTGTTTGCCACATCCAGCTGGGGCGCCAGCACTGGCTGGTCACTGACCGCACTGCCGATGTTTATCTGGATGGGAGAAGTTCTGTTCCGGACGCGGCTGTCCGAGGACCTGTTCAAGGGCCTGGCACCCTGGATGGGTGGCCTGCCGGGCAAGCTGCTGCATGTGAATATTCTCAGCTGCGGCATTTTCGCCGCCGTCTCAGGTTCTTCCGCAGCCACCGCGGCAACCATCGGCCGCATGACGCTGCCGGAACTGAAAGCCCAGGGGTACAGCGACAAAATGGCGGTAGGCACCCTTGCCGGCTCAGGCACACTGGGGCTCCTGATCCCACCCTCCATCATTCTGATTGTCTATGGCGTTGCCGCAGAGGTGTCCATCGGCAGGCTGTTCGTCGCCGGCGCACTGCCCGGGCTCATGCTGGTCATCATGTTCATGGGCTACACCATGATCTGGGCGACCCTGAACAAAGATCAACTGCCCAGGAGCAGAAAGGAACACCTTTCGTTCGGCGCCAAAATCAAGGCACTGAGAATGCTGCTTCCGATTCTCGGCCTGATCATTTTTGTGCTGGGTTCTATCTATACCGGTTTTGCGACACCAACCGAGGCGGCTGCCCTGGGTGTCTTCGGCGCCCTGATCCTTGCGGCGATGACCGGCTCCCTGAGCCTCCGGAGCTTCCAGGACAGCCTGCTGGGTGCCGTAATAAGCTCCAGCATGATTGGCCTGATCCTGATTGGCGCTCACTTCCTGACGCTGTCCATGGGTTTTCTCGGGATTCCCAGGGAACTGGCTGCCTGGATTGGCGGCATGTCCCTGTCCTCGTTTGAGCTGCTGGTCAGTCTGACGGTGCTGTTCGTGCTCCTTGGCTGTTTTCTCGACGGAATCTCGGTGGTCGTCCTTACCGTGGCGGTTGTCATGCCAATGGTTCAGCAGGCGGGCATCGACCTGCTCTGGTTCGGCATCTTTATCGTACTGGTGGTTGAGATGGCCCAGATTACGCCCCCCGTGGGCTTCAATCTGTTCGTCATCCAGTCCCTGACAGGCAAGGACATTCTGTACGTTGCCCGGGCAGCCCTGCCGTTCTTCCTGCTGATCATGGCGGCGCTTTTCCTGATTGGCTGGTTCCCGGAGATTGCCACCTACCTGCCTCAGACCATGAGTCAGAGATAATGCAACACACAACGTTTTCCGGAGATACGCGATGAAACTTAATTGCGACATGGGTGAGAGTTTCGGGACCTGGACCAAGGGCATGGATGCCGAGGTCATGCCCTACATTGACATGGCCAGTATTGCCTGCGGATTTCACGCATCCGACCCGCTGACAATGGACTACACGGTGAAACTGGCAATGGCTCAGAACGTGACCATCGGCGCCCACCCCGGCTATCCGGATCTTCTCGGATTCGGCCGCCGGGACATGGACTGCCGGCCAGACGAGCTCAAGGCCATTCTGGTGTACCAGATGGCCGCTCTGAACGGAATATGCCAGGTTCATGGCACCTCCATTGCCTACGTGAAGCCCCACGGAGCCCTCTATAACCGGATGATGGTTGATAACACCACCCTGTCCGTTGTGATGTCCGCGGTTCATTCCTATGCGCCGCAATGCCCCCTGGTGGTCATGGCAACGCCGGAATGGCAGCAGGTCAAGGACCGGGCGGACGAATACGGCATCGAGGTGTGGTTTGAAGCCTTCTCGGATCGTGCCTACAGCGATGAGGGCAGACTGGTGAAACGGTCGGTCAGAGGCGCCGTCCACGAGACCACCGAGGCAATCGAACAACAGGTCACGCAGATCATCCGGGAAGGCACCGTCACCACCATTTCCGGCAAACGTATTCCGATCAAGGCCGACACCATCTGCATTCACGGTGACAGCTACCATGCCGTTGATGCGGCGCGGCACATGCGCCAGGTGGTTGAGTCGCTATGAGGATCGAGCCGGTCAACGAAAACACCTGCATGGTGTATTTTGGCGACCAGATCGGGGCGGAGTCCGCTGGGCTGGTAAAACGGGCCACCAACAGTCTGCGCCGCGACATGTCGGACATCATCATCGATCTGGTGCCGTCTTACACCTCGATCCTGGTGACCTGGAATCTTGAACAGGCTGATCGGTTTGCCATTACCCGTCGGTTGCGGGCAGCGGTAGACGCCCCGGACAGTAGCAGCGCCGGGGAAGAGTCATCACGCATTGTTGAACTGCCCGTTTACTATGGACCCGAGGCAGGTCTGGATCTGGATGACGTTTGTGAGTACTCCGGCCTGTCCAGGGATGAGGTTGTTCGCATCCACAGCGAACCATCCTATCAGGTTTATGCCATTGGTTTTGCGCCTGGCTTTGCCTACCTGGGAAGCACCGACGAGCGGATCGCCATTCCCCGGAAGTCCACTCCGAGACTGAAGGTACCAACCGGCAGTGTCGGCATCGCAGGCACTCAAACCGCGATCTACCCGAGCCCCACCCCCGGTGGCTGGCAGATTATTGGCCGTACCCCGCAGAAAATGATTGATTGGGAAAGCGAGTCCCTGGCACGGGTTCAGGTTGGTGACCAGGTGCGCTTCCGCCCCATCAGCCGGAGCGAATTCATTGAGCTGGGAGGCAACCTCGATGAGCTTTGAAGTGCTCGAACCCGGAATGCTGGCCCTGATTCAGGATTCCGGCCGTTACGGCTACCAGCATATAGGCGTAACAACAGGCGGGCCGATGGATGAGTTTGCGTTCTTCTGGGCAAATCGTCTGCTGGATAATGACCTCAACGCGGCCCAGGTGGAAATCACCTTTGGCAGGTTCAGTCTGCTGGCGCAGCACGACGCCTGTATTGCCATCACTGGCGCCGACCTCGGAGCCAGAATCAATGACCGGGAAATTGCCCCCTGGCGGACCCATCGTATCAGCTGCGGCGACCGCCTGGATTTCACCGCACCGGTGAGCGGCCTAAGGGCCTACCTGGCGGTCAGTGGCGGGTTTCGACCGGCCATGAAGCTGGGCAGCTGCGCCACAGTCAGCCGTGAAGGTCTGGGCGGCCTGGATGGGCATGGAGCAAAGCTCGCGAAAGGTGATCGCCTGGAGTTTGACCGGGCTGAAACCTTCGTTGCGGCGCTCCTTCCCGAACCGGAAATTCCCGATTACCGCCAGCACCTGAGCCTGGGTGTGATTCCCGGCTATCAGTACCGAGATTTTCCGGCGGTCCAGCGCATGAAGTTTTTCTCGGGCGACTACCAAGTCAGCCAGAATATCGACAGGATGGGGTACCGCCTGAAAGGCGATGCCATTCATTCGGATCTGGACGGGATTGTGTCGGAAGGGATCGCCTATGGCGCCATCCAGGTGCCCAGCGACGGCCAGCCGATTGTCCTGATGAAGGACCGGCAAACCATTGGCGGCTACCCGAAAATAGGCTGCCTGAGTGCCCTGGATGCCGGTCTTTTGTCCCAGAGGGCACCTGGCACATCGGTCAGCTTCTACCCTTCGGATGTGGCCGAGGCCGAAGCCCGCCGACTGCTGTTTAACAGGCGCCTGAAAACAGGCGCGCCCGGCATCAGGGCTGACTGACACCAGGCGCGTCTGGTATTGATTGCCGCCGCTTATTCGGAGGCGGCAATCAGGCTGGCGTTACCGCCCGCGGCGGTCGTATCGACACACAAGTGACGTTCAATCACAAACCGCTGATCCAGCGTGTGCTCGGTAATCATTGGCAGCAGTGCCCCGTCACGCCTGGCCAGTGCCTCACGGTATTGCTTCAGCAGGGACTGCACACCACAGCTCACCACCGCCTCGAAGCCATCAACCGTGGCCAGTGCTTCCGGCTCAAGCAGCCCTTCCACGCCGGTAATCGGCAGCCCTGCCTTCGCAGCCTGGTTCACGGCATCCTGAACACCCGGTGCAATCACCACCACCTTATTGCCCTGGGACAACGCGGCACCGGCCTGCTCCAGAGCGGTTTCCTTGTCCGGCCCCAGACAGAGCACGATACCGCGGGCATGGTTGGACAGGCGGTTGGTCTCGCCCGTTGGCCCCGGCAGCGCTTCCACGTAGGCATCCAGCGGCGCGGGAACATCCCCGAAGATGGGCTTCAGGGTCTCAATTCGGGCTTCCGGCTTCGGTGCGATCAGCTTGTCGAGCTGGCCAATCAGCTTCTGGAGCTGTTTTGCATCAACCTTTTTGGCGCTTGAGTCAGCTTCACGCGCGACTGTCTTACCTTTCAGGAAGCGACGAACGTACTGCGGACCACCAGCCTTGGGACCGGTACCGGACAGGCCTTCACCACCGAACGGCTGGGAGCCGACAATGGCGCCGATCTGGTTCCGGTTCACGTAGGTGTTACCCACCTTGATCCGGCTGCTGATGCGCTCCACCCGACGGTCAACCCGGCTGTGGATACCGAATGTCAGGCCATAGCCCTTGGCGTTGATCGAATCCACCACTTTGTCGATGTTCTTCGCCTCGAAGGTGGCCACATGGAGTACCGGCCCGAAGATTTCTTCTTCCAGCTCCTCAATGCCACTCACGCTCAGTACTGCTGGAGACACAAACAGCCCCTTCTCGGGAACCGGCAGTTTCTTCAGCAGCTTGCCGCTACGCTCGAACTTCTGGCAGTGGTCGACAATCTTCTTGCGGGCATTCTCATCGATCACCGGCCCCACATCCGTGGACAGCAACCAGGGATCGCCAATGCCCAGCTCTTCCATGGCGCCGTAAAGCATTTCCAGAAGACCGTCGGCAATGTCCTTCTGCACGTACAGCATGCGCAGCGCCGAACAACGCTGGCCGGCGCTCTGGAACGAGGACGCCAGTACGTCACGGACAACCTGCTCCGGCAATGCGGTGGAATCCACAATCATGGCATTCAGGCCACCGGTTTCCGCCACTAGCGGCGCGTCCGGGGTCATGTTTTCGGTCATGACCTTGTTAATGCGCTGGGCGGTTGCGGTGGAGCCGGTGAAGCAAACACCACTGACACGGGAATCGGAGGTCAGCGCCGCGCCGACGGTGGCACCGGTACCCGGAAGCAACTGGACGGCATCTTCGGGAATACCCGCCTGATGCATCAGTTCAACGGCCCGCACCGCCAGCAGGGACGTCTGCTCGGCCGGCTTGGCAACCACAGTGTTACCCGCCGCCAGGTTTGCCAGGATCTGCCCGGTGAAAATCGCCAGCGGGAAGTTCCAGGGTGAGATACAGCACATGACACCGCGGGCGTCGCCACGGTCCTTGTAGCGGATCGCTTCATTGGCATAATACTGGGAAAAATCCACGGCCTCGCGGACTTCGGCAATGGCATCCGCCAGCGACTTCCCGGCCTCGCGGGTAGTGAGGGCAAACAGCTCATCGACGTTCTCTTCGTATAGATCCCCCACCTTGCGAACACAGGCCGCCCGCTCTTCAGCGGACTTCCGGGACCAGCTCTTGAACGCGGCCGCAGCGGCGGTAATGGCGGTATCCACGTCGGCGTCACAGGCCTGGGTTACCTGCCCGACCAGGTCATCCGGATCCGCCGGGTTACGAACGACCTGCACTTCCGTGCCTGCCACCTCTCCGGAAATCACCGGGCCACCCTTCCAGCGGTAGTCCTTGTACGCACCCCGGCCCTTTTCAATATCGTCCACGGTAACCGGATCGGTAATATCCCAGCCCCTGGAGTTGCGACGCTCCTCGCCAAACAGCTTGTACGGGTGCACGATCGCCTTGCTGGAGATGTTGTCGCCCATCTCCTCCACGCTGACAATCGGGTCTTTCGCGATTTCTTCCGGAGTTATGCTGGTATCGACAATCTGGTTAACGAAGGAGCTGTTGGCCCCATTCTCCAGAAGTCGACGCACCAGGTACGCCAGCAGATCCTTATGGGGACCAACCGGCGCGTAAATGCGACAGGGCACACCACTGACTTTCAGCACTTCGCTGTGCAGGGACTCGCCCATGCCGTGCAGACGCTGGAATTCGTAATTGTCCACGCCTTTGGTTTTGGCCATCTCCAGAATGGCGGAGACGGAATGGGCGTTATGAGTGGCGAACTGCGGGTATATGCGGTTCGTCATGTTCAGCAGTTTGGTGGCGCAGGAGAGGAACGCGACATCACTGCAGGCCTTGCGGGTAAACACCGGAAAACCATTCAGGCCCATCACCTGGGCACGCTTGATTTCGGCATCCCAGTAAGCGCCCTTGACCAGGCGCACCATGATCTTGCGGTCGTACGCCTCGGCCAGCCCATAAATCCAGTCAATCACGAAGGAAGAGCGCTTGCCGTAAGCCTGAACCACAATGCCAAAGCCATCCCATCCGGCCAGTTCGGGGTCTGACACCAGCGCTTCAATGACGTCGAGGGACAGATCAAGACGGTCCTGCTCTTCAGCGTCGATATTGAACCCCATATTGGCGGCCGCCGCCTTCCTGACCAGTTCGCGGGCACGGGGCAGCAACTCGTTCATCACCCGCTCCTTGTTGCCGTACTCGTAACGGGCCAACAGGGCCGACAGCTTCACGGAAATGCCCGGATTCTTGCGCACATCGCCCTTGCTCGCCCTGGCGATGCTGCTGATCGCGTTGGAGTAGGCGTCGTAGTAGCGCTTGGCGTCGTCATCCGTGCGGGCAGCTTCACCCAGCATGTCATAGGAATAGGTATAGCCCCTGGCCATGTAACCCCTGGCTTCGTCCTGGGCTTCATCGATGTCGCGGCCCAGCACGAACTGGCGGCCCATCTCCTTCATCGCCTGGCCGGCCACAGTACGAATCACCGGCTCACCAAAACGCTTGAGCAGTTTGCGCAGGGTTTCGCCCACGGTGTTGCGCTCGGAATCCTTGAGCAGGTTGCTGGTCATCAACAAGGCGACGGTCGCGGTGTTGATAAGCGATGACGACGCCTTACCCACGTGGCTACCCCAGGCACCCGACGTGATCTTGTCTTCAATCAGTTCGTGGATCGTAGTGTTGTCAGGCACGCGCAACAGCGCCTCGGCCAGACACATAAGGGCAACGCCTTCCCTGGTGGTCAGGCCATACTCCGCCAGGAACTTCTCCATGATGGTGGACTTGGCATTCTTGCGGACGCTACGCACCAGGCCGGCGGCACGGGCGGAAATGGCATCCCGTTCAGTCTGGGACAACTGGGCGCCAGCAATCATCTCGTGGATCACCTTGTGCTCATCCGCAAGAATGTATTCACGGATCGCCTGCCGGCTATCACCAAGCTCCGGCGTCTCTGATTGCTGCGGTCTCATAGCTGTACCCTCTTAGTTGTTTGTCTCTCCGGCATTCTACCGAGATCAACAAAGACTATTTCTCTTTAAAAACCAGGCATGCACGACATTACATCTTTTTTATATGGATCAGAGTTTAATAATTTTCTCGAAAAATAGTATTCTTTAGGTGATTTGCCTGACCCATTCCCGCTATCCGGCTTTTGCGGCCAGCTCTCTCAGCATTCCGTGCGCCACCGAGAAAACGGCACAATCCACATCGCTTGCGGATTGCATATCGCTCAGCATGCGCTGCCACCGGCCGAGCAACGCCTGTTTGTCATCTCGCCATGCATCAAGCCGCTCGACCGGGGTTCCGTCACCCTCCACCGGCTCGGAAAACACGCTGAGCGTAAGGTTTCGCAACTGGTGATCCAGTTCATCCCGGTAGTGGATGGTCGCCAGCACCTGCCAGTGGCCAATTGCCCGGAATGCCCGCATTTGCCGGTCCAGCCAGGTCAGGTTCAGACTTTCGCCAAGCCTGAAATAGACCCAGGCAACAGATCCCAGATCCTGGCCCAACTGACGGGAAATCTCGATCATATCCATCAGCCAGTAACGGCTTTCCGCGGAAGCGCACCAGGCTGACAAACCCTCCGGAACCTTCCGCTCACAATACTCAGCATAGCTTTCGTGCCAGCGGCTTGCAGGAATCACCGATTCCAGACGCTCCTTGGAGGCCAGAACATCGGCAAGCGGCGCCCGGTAATGATCAATACACGACACCGGGTCCAGCGCCTGGCGACGGTTCTGCAACAGCCAACTGGTGCTTCGGGTCACCAGGCGGATGGCATCGGCAAACAGCTCTGCCTGCACATCCGCGCTGACTTTTCCGTCCAGCGCTTCAATGGCTTCCCAGTGAGCGTCTACGTCATGAACCCGGAGGGAGATCAGGTAAGCCGCGGCAATCCGGCCCGCATCCGCGCCGGTGGCACTGCGGATCCGGTCGAACCAGGTGATTCCCATGCGGTTCACCAGATCATTGGCAATCTGGGTTGCTGAAATTTCGGCCCGCAGCGGATGAGCACCTACCGCTTCCGGAAAAGCCGCCAGCAAGGACGCCGGAAACGCCGAGTGAAGCGCAGCATTAAACCGGGGGTCATGCACAATTGGAGCTGCCACCAAAGCCTGTTTCAGCTCGATCTTGGCGTAGGACACCAGTACCGCCAGTTCCGGCCGGGTCAGGCCGGCACCGCGCTCCCGGCGGACCTGCAGTTCTTCATCGGAGGGCAGGAACTCAAGGCCGCGGTCCAGTTTGCCCTCAGTCTCCAGCCGCCGCATCAGCCGCTCATACTGATCCGCGCTGGCGACCGCTGTGTTCTGCGCCAGGCTCAGCGCCATGGCCTGCCGATAGTTGTTTCTCAGCACCAGGTCCGCCACTTCCGGGGTCATTGCCCGGAGCATCCCGTTACGCTCGCGCAGGGTCATCCGCTGCCGGTGTACCAGATCATTGAGAAGGATCTTGATATTGACCTCATGGTCCGAGCAGTCCACTCCACCGGCGTTATCGATGAAATCGCTGTTGGCGGAGCCGCCGAGGCGGGCAAAATCAATCCGCGCCCGCTGGGTCACGCCAAGGTTGCCACCCTCACCCAGCACCTTGCAACGCAGCTGGTTACTGTCGATTCTCAGGGCGTCGTTGGCCTTGTCGCCCACATCTTCATGGGATTCAAAGGGCGCTTTCACGTAGGTGCCAATACCACCGTTCCACAACATGTCCACCGGCGCCCTGAGCAGGGCGCTGATCAACTCGGCGGGTGGCAGCGTCCGGGCCTTGGTACCGAGCATCCGCCGCATCTCCGGAGACACCGGAATGGACTTCATGGAGCGCGCGAACACACCGCCACCATCACTGATCAGCTGTGTGTCATAGTCGGCCCAGGTTGACCCCGGCAGATTAAACAGGCGCTGACGCTCACGGAAAGACGCCCCGGTATCCGGCTGCGGATCAATAAAGATATGCTGGTGATTGAAGGCGCCAACCAGGCGAATCCGCTCTGACAACAGCATGCCATTGCCAAACACATCGCCTGCCATGTCGCCAATGCCCACCACAGTGAATTCGTCCGCCTGGGTGCCTGTGCCCTTTTCCAGAAAATGTCGCTTTACCGACTCCCAGGCGCCCCTTGCGGTAATCCCCATTTTCTTGTGGTCATAGCCCTCACTGCCGCCGGAGGCGAAGGCATCACCCAGCCAGAAGCCGTATTCTGCGGCAAGCGTGTTGGCAATGTCAGAAAACGTGGCGGTTCCCTTGTCTGCGGCAACAACCAGGTAGGTGTCGTCGCCGTCGTAACGGACCACGCTTTCCGGGGGCACAACCCTGCCGTCTTCCAGGTTGTCGGTAATGTCCAGAAGCCCCCTGATAAAGGTTTGATAGCAGGCAACGCCCTCCTCCCGCAGCGCTTCCCGGGACCCATCCTGCGGCGGCTGCTTCACCACGAAGCCACCCTTGGCACCTGCCGGCACAATTACCGAGTTCTTTACCTGCTGGGCTTTTACCAGGCCGAGAATCTCGGTGCGGTAATCCTCAATCCGGTCAGACCACCGCAAGCCACCCCGGGCGACAGGGCCAGACCTCAGATGAACACCCTCAATCCGTGGCGAGTAAACGAAAATCTCGAATTTCGGCCGCGGTCGGGGGATGTCCGGAATGGAGGAAGGGTCCAGCTTCAGCGAGAGGTAACTCCGGAATCCGCCATCCTCCTGGCGCTGGAAATAACTGGTTCGGAGCGTAGCCCGGATCAGCACGAAAAAGCGCCGGAGAATCCGGTCATCATCGAGGCTCGCTACCGCTTCAAGGGCGTCAAGTATCTCTGCCTCAACCTTGCCTGCTGAGACCCGGCCTTTCTTTCTCCCCTGCAACCGAGGATCAAACCGTTTCTGGAAGAAGGCAACCAGCATGGAGGTGATGCCAGGGTGGCGGGCCAGGGTCTCTGCAATAAAGGGCTGGCTGAAGCCGAAACGCAGTTGCTTCATATAGCGGGCATAGGCCCGGAGCAGCGCCACCTCACGCCAGCCAAGGTTACACAGCATGACCAGTTGGTTGAAATCGTCGTTTTCCGCAAAGCCATTCCAGATTTCCCGGAAAGCCCCCTGGATCAGCGGCCTGGCTGCGTCCAGGTCGGCATCCCGGCAGCGGGCATGGAGCTCAACGGTAAAGTCACTGACGCCGAAAGTTTCACCGTCCCGGCGCCGCACCCGGTAGGGATGTTCACCGAGCACCCGCATGCCCAGGTTCTCGAGGATCGGGATCACATCGGACAGAACAACCGGCTGCCCCTCGCTGTATAGCTTGAAGTGAAATCCCGTTTCGGAAGAATCCCGGGGCTGGTAAAAGCGCATGGGCACATCGGTGCTGACGGCGATGGACTGGATCTGTTCAATATCGGCCAGTGCTTCCGCTACCGGAAACCTGGCCCGGTAGGCCGAGGGAAACCCGCCACTGAACACCTGGGCGTAACGTCCCCCCAGGGATGCTCCGAAAACCCGAACGAGCTCGGCGTGCAGATCGTCGTCCCATGATCGGGATTCCTGAACCATCCGGGCCACAATCTCACGCAGTTCAAGGGAATCGTCATTGTCGGCGGACTGGTTCTGAAGGACATCGGCAAGCTGTTCCAGCAGGGTTTGTTTTTGTAATGTGTGCGGATCGGTCATCGAAACTCTCCGGGCTTTTTACACGTTCTTTCGGCAATAGCGTAGCTGACAGTATACGCAAGCCCCGGAAGTCGCTTTGACCGTATAGTTTCGGAATCGAGGAGTTTTGATTATATTTACCGGATGATTTAGCCAATAATCCAGCCTGGAACCGACCACATGGCCGATTTGGACAGAATTGACAAATCCATTATTCGCGAGTTGCAGAAAAATTCCCGGATCACCGTTACCGAGCTCGCGTCCCGGGTGGGCCTTTCCAAAACCCCTTGCCAGGTACGGATGCGCCGGCTGGAAGAACAGGGTTACATCACCGGCTACACGGCCCTGGTCAACCAGACCAAGCTGGGCCTCAGCCACATCGCCTTTGCCCAGGTCACCCTGAACGACACCAGCAGCGGTGCCCTGGCGGCCTTCAATAAAGCCGTGAAGCAGATATCCGCGGTGGAGCAATGCCACATGATTGCCGGCAATTTCGACTACCTGCTGAAAGTCCGGACCCGGAACATGCAGGAATACCGACAGGTCCTGGGTGAGGAGATATCGGCACTGCCCCACGTGCTCCAGACCAGCACGTTTGTGGTGATGGAAAACGTGAGGGATGCAGGCATCTGACGTACGGCAAGCCGCGCCCTAAGGCTTCCTGCCGGTAGTATTACCTTTCCCCAGAAAGCGGGGCAGCGTAATTCCCTGCCGTTCAACCCAGCGATAAATCGTTGGCCGGGAGACCTCGAACTGCCGGGCCACCTCGGAAATATTCCACTGATTGGCATACAGCGCATCCAGCAAGGGGGTCGATTCGATATCTGTGCCGGGCAGGTCATCAGCCACGGGTGGCATGCGATCAGATACGCACTCCTCCGGCAGATCGTAAGCGGTTATCTCACTACCATCGCATGTCGCCTCAGCAAAGGTCAGGGCATTGACCAGTTGGCGAATATTTCCCGGCCAGTCGAAAGCCAGAAGTGCACTCACGGCATCGGCACGCAACCGGACCTCCGGAAGGCTTCCGGTGACAATCAGGTTTTCCAGCACCGACTGGATAACATGGGGGCGGTCCGCCCGCTGTCTTAACGGCGGCAATTTCAGGGAGGCACCATTGAGTCGATAGTAAAGGTCTGCGCGGAAGTCACCACGCTCGATCAACCGGGACAGATCCTGGTGGGTTGCAGCGATGACCCTGCAGTTCACGCGCACAGGCCGGTCCGCACCGATTGGCAGAATTTCGCCCTCGGCCAGAACCCGTAACAATCGGGTCTGAAGCTGCAGCGGCATATCGCCAATCTCGTCGAGGAACAGCGTGCCGCCATCCGCTTGCTGAATCAGCCCGCGCATACCCTTGGTCCGCGCCCCCGTGAAGGAACCGGCAACATAACCAAACAATTCACTTTCGATCAGTGATTCCGGAATCGCCGCGCAATTGACAGCCACGAATGCCCGTCTGGACCGGTTGCCGGAGTCGTGGATCGCCCGGGCCAGAACCTCTTTGCCGGTGCCAGTCTCACCCAGTATCAGCAAACCAACGTCCCGGTTTCTAAGCCGTTTGGCCAGTCCGAGGGTACGACGCATAACCGGATCGTCAGCGGCAAGGGCATCCAGCCCGGGAACACTCTCATCCGCAGGCAGCGTGGCTGTCTTGACCGGTCTCGGTGAGCCAATCCGGGGCTGTATCAGGGCGGCGAAGAAGGTCCTCCCGCTTCCCTGGTGTCGAAAAGCCCGCACCTGATCATCCTGATCGTAGGGAATGCTCCAGATATCTTCCAACTGGCACTCGAACAATTGGGTAAGATCGGGCTCCTGGCCCACGATGTTCTGTACAGGTGTATCCCATAAGAGTAAACGACCGGCAGTATTGCACGCTTCGACCCCGCCATTCTCGTCGATGGCAAAGAGATGCTGGCCGTTGACCTGGACAAACTCCCGGGAAACATCACAACGGAAAATCAACTGGTTGCGGTATTTGCGAAGGAAATAGGCATCCTCAATCATGCGAGCGTATAGCTGAGTCAAGTTGAGGGCAAAGGTCTGGCTGTAGCTGGCCCGGGGTGAATCCAGGGCGGATATATCCAGAACCGCCAGAAGCTCCCCGGAAGGATCCCGGATTGGCGCAGACGTGCAGGTCAGGCTGATATGACTCGCATCAAAATGATCAACCCGATGACACGTAAGCGCCTGCTGCTCCTGTATGCAGGTTCCAACGGCACAGGTGCCCGCATACTGCTCACTCCAGTCAGCGCCAAGGTAGAGGCCTGCCTGGCGCAGACGTTTATCGGACCGCCGGTCGCCCAGGTACTGCACAGTGATCCCCCGATGGTCGGTCAGCAGCAAGACGTAACCGAGCTGGGAAACCATGCCGTACAACTGCTCCACACCGGCTCTGGCAACATTGAGGAACTCATCTACCGAATCCTGATGTTCGCGTAGGGTTTGTTGCGTAACGATACGGGCGCTGCGGGGCCGACTGGGATCAAGCCCGTACTCCTTAATACAGCGTTTCCACGATCGCCCGATCAGCTCCGTCGCCGGGGATGCCTGTTTCGACCGGTCTCCCTCAGCGTAACTGAGAACAGTATCAATATGATGACGCTGGGCAAGTTGTTGCGTGGTCATGCAAAGCTCCTGAACCGATGGGGTCTTGTTGTTGTCATCTGTCAGAGGGACTACTGCAACGCTACTCAAGCTTATACCCTTTACACCTCCCGCCGCATCCTTCCTTAGTACCAGCTTCTGTATTACACCTGTAAACCCAACGGCCTGCAGTGTCTGACAAATGTAACGCCCCGGGCAAGGAGTGCTGGCCGGCACTTTGAGCATCCGCTCCTTGCGTTTTTCAGAAGACACCAAGGCTTTCAGGCACCTGCACGCCCCAGGGGGGGGGGCGGAGACCACGATGTGGCACAGCAACTGCAGTAGCCAGTCTGCGAACAAAAACTATGCAGCATGGAGAACGAACATGGCACAACACCCGGTTACGCCAACTCAACGCATCGAACAATGGCTCGCAGGTTTCAACGAGACCCTGCAATCAAACACCCCCGAACAGGCTGCCAACCACTTTGAGGACGAAGGATTCTGGCGAGACCTCGTTTCGATGACCTGGAACATAAAGACTATGGAGGGCCGGACCGAGATCCGGGACATGCTCGCCAGCATGGCCATGGACCGCCACCCCCATAACTGGCAGATTGCCGAAGACGCGACTGAACAGGACGGGATAACAGAAGCCTGGATCACCTTCGAAACCGCTGACGCATTCTGCAAAGGACATCTGCGGCTCCGTAACGGAAAAGCCTGGACCCTGCTCACCACCATGCAGGAATTGCGGGAATTCCCGGAAAAACGCAAACATCTCCGACCCAATGGCGCACAGCATGGGGCCGCCAAGTCCCGGAAGACCTGGCTGGACGCCAGGCAGAAAGAGGAGCGGGAGCTCGGTTACAGCAAACAGCCCTATTGTGTTGTTATCGGTGGCGGCCAGGGCGGTATTGGGCTGGGAGCCCGTCTACGACAACTGGATGTACCAACCATCGTCATTGAGCGCAACCCCAGGCCGGGCGACTCCTGGCGCAACCGTTACAAATCCCTTTGCCTGCACGATCCGGTCTGGTACGACCACATGCCGTATCTGCCATTCCCGGAGCACTGGCCAGTGTTTTGCCCCAAGGACAAGATCGGGGACTGGCTGGAGATGTACACCAGGATCATGGAGCTGAACTACTGGAATTCGACCGAATGCACCGGCGCGCAGTATGACGAGGCCAAACAGGAGTGGATCGTTAATGTGATCCGGGACGGGGAGCGAGTGACTCTGCGCCCGAAGCAACTGGTGCTGGCTACGGGCATGTCTGGCATCCCGAACATTCCGGACATTCCCGGCATGGACAGCTTCGAGGGTGAGCAGCATCACTCCAGCAAACATCCGGGCGGAGAAGCCTACAAGGGCAAGAAATGCGTCGTTCTCGGCGGCAACAATTCAGCCCACGATATATGTGCCGCCCTTTGGGAAAACGATGCCGACGTTACCATGATTCAACGCTCGTCCACCCATATCATCAAGTCCGATACGCTCATGGATCTGGCGCTCGGAGGCCTCTACTCCGAACAGGCGGTAGAGAATGGCATCACTACCGAAAAGGCGGATCTGACCTTCGCCTCTCTCCCCTACCGAATCATGCCTGACGTCCACAAGCCGGTTTACGAGCAGGTGCAGGAACAGGATGCGGATTTCTACAACCGACTTGGGAAAGCCGGCTTTATGCTGGATTTTGGTGATGATGGCTCCGGCCTGTTTATGAAGTATCTCCGCCGGGGCTCCGGTTATTACATTGATGTCGGCGCCTCGGAACTGGTGGCCCAGGGGGAAATCAGGTTGAAAAGCGGTGTGACCATTGAGCGCATCAACCCCAGATCCGTGACCCTGACCGACGGCACCGAACTGCCCGCAGACCTTATCGTGTATGCCACCGGATTCGGCTCAATGAATGGCTGGGCCGCCCGCATCATTTCCCAGGAGGTCGCCGACAAGGTCGGCAAATGCTGGGGCATGGGCTCGGATACTACCAAAGACCCCGGCCCATGGGAGGGCGAGCTGCGTAACATGTGGAAACCAACCCAGCAGGAAGCACTCTGGTTCCACGGCGGCAACCTGCACCAGTCTCGACATTACTCGCTGTACCTGGCGTTACAGCTGAAAGCGCGGATGGAGGGGCTGGAAACGCCTGTTTACGGATTGCAGCCGGTCCATCACCTGTCCTGATATCGCATGGGGCCCGGCCAATGGAAGGTCTGGCCCCATGGCGCCCCATCACTGCTCGTACTTCGGCTTGTACCCCCCGGCATCCACCCGGGGCCGGTCCTCTTCAGCGTCTGCAAGTGGCTGTACTTCCTCCAGGCTGGCCAGGGAGCGCAGTGTCAGTCTCTGGTATTCCTCGGTTCCCTGTTTCTTCCAGGCGGTTTCCTTGTCGCTGAGCATCCGCATCACTTTCGCCGGCGATCCGACAACCAGTGATCCCGGCTCACAAGTAAACTTTGCCTTCACAAAAGCACAGGCTCCAACAATCGAACGGGGCGCTATACGGGCCTCGTCCATCACCACCGCATTCATGCCCACCATGGCGTCCTCGCCAACAACACAGCCATGGAGGATTGCGCCGTGCCCGACGTGGCCATTCTTCTCAACGATGGTGTCCATGCCCGGGAAGGCGTGCATTACGCAGGTGTCCTGAACGTTCGAACCCTGCTTGAGAATAATCCGGCCGAAATCGGCGCGCAGCGACGCCGCCGGCCCGACATAGCAATCCGGACCGATCCAGACATCGCCGATCAGCACAGCTGTCGGGTGCACGTAGGCAGACGGGTGAACGACGGGAACAACGCCTTCTATACTGTAACTGGGCATAACGCTCTCCTGAGCAAGGCCGACAGAAATGGGACCCAAAACGTTTTTGTAATTCGTTTTCTGTATCACATTATCGTTTTCCGGAGAAATTTGCATGCCCTGAAAGGGGCTTGCAACACAAAATAGCAGGGAAAAATCTGATCCAAACCAACCACATTTGAAATTTGATAAATTATTTCATAGACATAGAAACCACACTTTATAAGTTAAGATCAAAGCGATACATAATCTGAAAAGCACAGTCCTTGACGAGTATCAATTCTAAGATATACTCATTTTTCGCAATTGATAGCGCCGTACCGGTCCAAGACGCCTTTCAAGCTATCCCCCAAAACAAACACAAACAACAGGACAACAACGCCATGACTCAGCCGAGCATTCTTCTTGAAATCGATCAGGGCGTGGCTCTGCTAACCCTGAACCGCCCAGACAACCTGAACAGTTTCAATGTCGAAATGCACGAACGCATGCGCGATGCCATCAGCACTGTGCGCAAGGATGAGTCTGTCCGGGTGTTGGTTATTACCGGCTCTGGCCGGGGTTTTTGCGCCGGTCAGGATCTTTCAGACCGCAGCGTATCCCCGGACCAGGAAATGCCGGATCTCGGCGCCTCACTGGAGAACTACTACAACCCGCTGATGCGCAGCTTGCGGGATCTGCCGATGCCGGTGCTTTGCGCCGTCAATGGCGTGGCGGCCGGCGCCGGAGCCAACATCGCCCTGGCCTGCGACATCACCCTCGCGGCTCGCTCCGCCAATTTCGTTCAGGCCTTCTGCAAGCTGGGCCTGGTACCCGACTCGGGCGGCACCTGGATCCTGCCCCGCGTGGCCGGCATGGCCCGGGCCAAAGGCATGGCACTGCTGGGAGAAAAAATCAGTGCCGAACAGGCCGAGAACTGGGGCATGATCTGGCGCTGCGTGGATAACGAGCAGCTCATGGAAGAAACCATGAAACTGGCCCGGCATTTCGCCATCCAGCCCACCAAGGGCCTCGCCCTGATCAAGCGCGCACTGCACGCCAGCGCCAGCAATACCTTTGAAGAGCAGATCAATCTGGAGCGGGACCTCCAGCGCACAGCCGGGCAGACCGAGGATTACCGCGAAGGCGTTGCCGCCTTCATGGAAAAACGCACGCCGAACTTCAAGGGGAAATAAGCCATGCCGGCACTGGACACCCAAACCAAAGTTGCCGTCATCGGCGCCGGGGCCATGGGCTCCGGTATTGCCCAGGTAGCCGCCCAGGCAGGCCATCATGTTTACCTGCACGACCAGAGAGAAGGTGCTGCTGAGGCAGGCCGTGACGGTATTGCCAAACAGCTCCAGCGTCGGGTCGATAAGGGCAAGATGCAGCAGCAGGAGCTGGACGCCATCATCGGCCGGATCCAGCCGATTGAAAACCTTAGTGAAGCAGCCGATACCGGGCTGGTGATTGAAGCTATCATTGAGGATCTCGAAATCAAACGCCAACTGCTGGCTAAGCTGGAAGAACTCTGTGCCGGGGACACGATCCTCGCCACCAACACTTCGTCCATCTCCGTCACCGCCCTCGGCGCCGGAATGAAAAAACCCGGGCGCCTGGTGGGTATGCACTTCTTCAATCCGGCACCCCTGATGGCACTGGTAGAAGTAGTGATGGGCCTGGCCACCAGCAAAACCGTCGCTGAGACGGTTCACGCCACGGCAAGCGCCTGGGGCAAGAAGCCGGTCTATGCCACCTCAACTCCCGGCTTTATCGTTAACCGTGTTGCCCGTCCGTTTTACGCAGAGAGCCTGCGCCTGCTGCAGGAACAGGCCACCGATGCCGCAACGCTGGATGCCATCATCCGCGAAGCCGGCCAGTTCCGCATGGGCGCGTTTGAGCTGACCGATCTGATCGGCCACGACGTCAATTACGCCGTGACCAATTCTGTGTTCAACTCCTACTATCAGGACCCGCGCTTCCTGCCTTCACTGATCCAGAAGGAGCTGGTGGAAGCTGGCCGATTGGGTCGCAAGAGTGGCCAGGGTTTCTATCCCTATGGCGAGAGCGCGGAAAAGCCGCAGCCAAAGACCGAGCCGGCACATCAATCCGATGAGTCCGTGGTCATTGCCGAAGGCAATCCCGGCGTCGCCGCCCCGCTGCTGGAGCGACTGAAAGCAGCCGGCCTGACCATTATCGAGCGCGACGGCCCGGGCCAGATTCGGTTCGGCGATGCCGTGCTGGCACTCACCGATGGTCGCATGGCCACCGAGCGCGCCGCCAGCGACGGCATCGCCAACCTGGTACTTTTTGACCTGGCCTTCGACTACAGCAAAGCCACCAGACTTGCCCTGGCTCCGGCCGACCAGGCTTCCGAGGCGGCGGTTTCCTGTGCCTGTGCTTTACTGCAAAAAGCGGGTATTGCCGTCAGCCTGATCGCCGATCACCCCGGACTGGTCGTCATGCGCACCGTTGCCATGCTGGCCAACGAAGCCGCCGATGCGGCCCTGCACGGCGTGGCGACGGTCGCGGATATCGATCTGGCCATGAAAGCGGGCCTGAACTATCCCGATGGTCCGCTGAGCTGGAGTGACCGGCTCGGGGCCGGCCAGGTGTTTAACGTGCTGACTAACATCCAGAACAGCTACGCAGAAGATCGCTATCGCCCTGCCCTGCTGCTTCGGAAGAATGCATTCGCACAGAAGGGGTTTTATTCATGAGCAAGATGAACCCACAAACACTCGCCGAGGAATGCGCAAAAGCCATGTTCGCGCGGGATCAAGCCAGCCAGAAGCTGGGCATGAACATTGAGTCCGTTGCCCCGGGCAAAGCGGTACTGACCATGATCATAACCGGCGACATGATCCAGGGCCACGGTTCCTGCCACGGCGGCTATCTGTTCACCCTGGCCGACTCCGCTTTTGCTTTCGCCTGCAACAGCTATGACCGGGCCACCGTCGCCTCCAGTTGCAGCATTGATTACATGTCCGGCGCCAAAGAAGGCGACCGGCTGACCGCCACTGCCGAAGAGCAGGCCCGCGGCGGCCGCACCGGCGTTTACGACATCACATTAACCAACCAGGACGGCCGCAAGGTTGCCCTGTTCCGGGGCCGCTCCTACGAGGTTCGTGGCACCGTACGCAATTCGGAGGATAATTTATGAGCGCGGACAATCTTCTCAAAGAGGCCTATATCGTCGATGCCATCCGTACCCCCATCGGTCGCTACGGCGGTGCGCTCTCCGCCGTGCGCGCAGATGACCTGGGTGCCATCCCCATCAAGGCGCTGACCGAGCGCCATCCGGATATGGACTGGTCTAAAATTGACGATGTGCTCTATGGCTGCGCCAACCAGGCCGGCGAAGACAACCGGGACGTGGCCCGCATGTCGTTGCTTCTGGCTGGTCTGCCAGTGGATGTACCGGGCAGCACCATCAACCGCCTGTGCGGTTCGGGCATGGATGCGGTCGGCAGTGCCGCCCGGGCAATCCGCACCGGCGAAACCCAACTGATGATTGCCGGCGGTGTCGAGTCCATGTCACGGGCTCCGTTTGTGATGGGCAAGGCCGAGTCCGCATTCAGCCGCAAGGCAGAGATTTTCGACACCACCATGGGCTGGCGCTTTGTCAACCCGCTGCTCAAGAAGCAGTACGGGATCGATTCCATGCCGGAAACAGCCGAGAACGTGGCGGCCGATTTCGGCATCTCCCGGGAAGACCAGGATGCCTTCGCCCTGCGCAGTCAGCAGCGCACCGCCGCAGCCCAGAAGGAAGGCCGACTGGCCGCGGAAATCACGCCGGTGATCATCCCCCGTCGCAAGCAGGACCCACTGGTGGTGGATACCGATGAGCACCCCCGTGAAACCAGTCTGGAAAAGCTGGCCTCGCTGCCAACCCCGTTCCGCGAAAACGGCACGGTTACTGCCGGCAATGCCTCCGGTGTGAACGACGGTGCCTGCGCACTGCTGCTGGCAGGCGCCGATGCCCTCAAGCAGTATAACCTCAAGCCCCGCGCCCGGATCGTTGCCATGGTCACCGCCGGCGTTGAGCCACGAATTATGGGCTTCGGGCCCGCGCCTGCCACCCGCAAGGTTCTGGCGACCGCAGGTCTTGAACTGGCCGATATGGACGTGATTGAACTGAACGAAGCCTTCGCCGCCCAGGCCCTTGCCGTCACCCGCGACCTCGGGCTGCCGGATGACGCCGGGCATGTAAACCCGAACGGGGGCGCCATCGCCCTGGGCCACCCTCTGGGCATGAGCGGTGCACGGCTGGTCACTACCGCCCTGAACGAACTGGAGCGCCGCCACGCGGCAGGCCGGAAAGCCCGTTACGCCCTCTGCACCATGTGCATCGGCGTTGGCCAGGGTATTGCACTGATCATTGAACGGACAGATGCCGTGGCCTGACGCCACCGCCCGGACCAGAACGACCACCTTACAAGAACAAAGCAGGACAGAATCATGAGCTTACCATTACAAAAACTTGGCAAACTTGACCGCATGGAGACGGCCAGCATTGACGAGCTCCGTCATGAACAGCTGCAGCGGCTGCGCTGGAGCCTGGTCCATGCGTATACCAACGTACCCTTCTATCGCAAAGCCTTTGACGATCTCGGTCTCAAGCCGATGGACATCAACTCTCTGGATGACCTGGCCAGAGTACCGTTCACCACCAAAGCGGACCTGCGCGATAACTACCCGTTTGGCATGTTTGCCACACCCCTGTCCGACGTGGTCCGGGTGCATGCCTCCAGCGGCACCACGGGCAAGCCGACCGTGGTCGGTTACACCCAGAGCGATATCAATACCTGGGCCGACATTGTGGCACGGTCCATTCGGGCCGGCGGCGGCTCCCGTGGCGACAAGGTCCATGTTGCCTACGGCTACGGCCTGTTTACAGGTGGCCTTGGCGCCCACTACGGGGCCGAGCGGCTTGGGTGTACCGTCATCCCCATGTCCGGCGGCCAGACCGAGAAGCAGGTCCAGTTGATCAAGGATTTCGAGCCCGACATCATCATGGTCACGCCGTCCTACATGCTGAACATCGCCGACGAGATGGAGCGGCAGGGCATTGACCCGCACAAACTGCCCCTGCGCCTCGGCATCTTCGGTGCCGAGCCCTGGACCAACGCCATGCGCACCGAGATCGAGGAGCGTCTTGGCATTGAGGCTCTGGATATTTATGGCCTTTCCGAAGTCATGGGCCCCGGCGTGGGTATGGAGTGTATCGAAACAAAGGATGGCCCAACCATCTGGGAAGACCATTTCTATCCCGAAATCATCAATCCCGACACCGGTGAAGTGCTGCCCGATGGTGAATACGGCGAGCTGGTGTTCACTTCGCTGACCAAGGTGGCCCTGCCAGTTCTGCGCTACCGCACCCGGGATCTCACCCGCCTGCTACCCGGAACCGCACGCCCCATGCGCCGGATCGACAAGATTACCGGCCGCAGCGACGACATGCTGATTATCCGTGGTGTCAACGTGTTCCCGAGTCAGATCGAGGAGCAGGTTCTGAAATGCGAAGCACTGGCACCGCACTACGAGATCGAGGTTTACAGGGAAGGCAATCTGGACTGTGTGGATATCCGGGCCGAGCTGAAACCGGGCGCTCCCGACAATGCGGAGAGCCGTGCCGTGGCGGCCAAGGAACTGGCTCACCACATCAAGTCCTATATTGGCATCAGCACCCGTGTCGAGGTTGTGGAGACCAACTGCCTGGCTCGCTCGGAAGGCAAAGCCAGGCATGTGTTTGACCGCCGGAACAAGTAAGCCCGCAGACCGGCGGAGAGTCAGCCCGCAATCATTGCGGCTGGCTCTCGCCGTTGCCCGTCAGCAACACCCCGGAACCACCGATTTAAATTTACTTTACTTTCGATGATCTCAATAGAATTTATTCACGTATCATGTTTTTAATAATTAAAATCAGTACCTTAAGATTATTTTTTGAAGCTTTTTTATTTAACATGACACGCAAAGAGAATCCTTGATATTTATTCAGTATCATATAGTATCAAGTCAATGGCCCTCAGACCAAACTGAGGGCATCGCTGTTCACGGATAACAGAACAACAAGCCAGATCCGGAGGTATTTGTTTATGTACGCCCAGCTCGTTGAAACCGGCGCCAAGCGCCTGAAAACCAAAGAAGAGATGTCGCCTGAAGAGCGCGAGTTCCAGGAAAAGGTCGACGCCGAAACCAAGATCGAACCCAAGAACTGGATGCCGGAAGGCTACCGGAAAACCCTGATTCGCCAGATTTCCCAGCACGCCCACTCCGAAGTGGTCGGCATGCTGCCCGAGGGTAATTGGGTTACCCGGGCCCCCACCCTGAAGCGCAAGCTCCAACTGATGGCCAAGATCCAGGACGAAGCAGGTCACGGCCTGTACCTCTACAGCGCCATGGAAACCCTCGGTGCAGACCGCGATGAAGAGATCGAGAAACTGCATCAGGGCAAGGCCAAGTATTCCAGTATCTTCAACTACCCAACCCTCAACTGGGCCGATATGGGTGCGGTTGGCTGGCTGGTGGATGGCGCCGCGATCGTCAACCAGGTTGTGCTTCAGCGTACTTCCTATGGCCCCTACTCTCGAGCCATGGTCCGGATCTGTAAGGAAGAGAGCTTCCACCAGCGCCAGGGCTACCAGATCCTGCTGGACATGATGCGCGAAGGCACCGAGGAGCAGAAAGCCATGGTGCAGGACGCGATCAACCGTCTGTGGTGGCCGGCGCTGATGATGTTCGGCCCGCACGATGACGAATCCCCGAACTCACAGCAGTCCATGGCCTGGAAAATCAAGCGCAAGAGCAACGATGAACTGCGCCAGATGTTCATTGACCAGACGATTCCGCAGCTTGAATTCCTGGGATGCACAGCGCCGGATCCGGACCTGAAATGGAACGAAGAAACCGGCCACTACGATTTCGGTGAAATCAACTGGCAGGAATTCTATGACGTTCTCAAGGGCAATGGCCCTTGCAACCGCGAGCGCATCAACACTCGCAAGAAAGCCATTGACGAGGGCGCATGGGTCCGTGAAGCCGCCGTCGCCTATGCCGAAAAACAAAAACAGCGCGCACAAGCCGCTTGATACCGGAGGAATACAATATGTCTGAATGGCGCCTTTACGAAGTCTTTGTGCGATCCAAGCACGGCCTGAACCACAAACACGTGGGCAGCGTGCATGCCGCTGACGCCGAGATGGCCATGGAAAACGCCCGTGACCTGTACACACGCCGAAACGAAGGGGTAAGCATCTGGGTGGTTCCCTCCGACACCATCACGGCCTCCGCATCCGACGAAAAGGAAGTGCTTTTCGACCCGTCGGAAGACAAGGTTTACCGGCACGCTTCTTTCTACAAGCTGCCTGATGAAGTCGGACACATGTAAGGAGCGGTTCCAATGACACAAGCAGAAGCATTACAGGAATACCTGCTGCGCCTGGCGGATTCCGACATGATCCTGAGCCAGCGCCTGTGCGAACTGTGCGGCAAGGCCCCTGCGCTTGAGGAGGAGATGGCACTGATGAACGTTGCCCTCGACCTCGTCGGCCAGGCCCGCAACTGGTACGAGTACGCCGCCGAGCTGATCGACGATGGTCGTGACGCGGATAAGCTGGCGTTCCGCCGTGATGCCCATAATTACCGCAACCTGCTGCTCACCGAGCAGCCCAATGAGGATTATGCGGTCACCATGGGTCGGCAGTTCTTCTTTGACGTGTGGCACTACTTCACGCTCAAGAGCCTGACGGCATCCAGCGATGAGCGCATTGCCGGTATTGCCGCCAAGGCCTTGAAGGAAGCCACCTATCATCTGCGCCGGTCATCCGAGTGGGTCAAGCGCCTGGGCGATGGCACCGAAGAAAGCCACCGCCGCATGCAGGATGCCGTGGATATTCTCTGGCGCTTCACCGGCGAACTGATCACCCCGGACGACACCGACCGTGTCATGGCCGAGGCGGGCATTGGCCCGGACCCCGACCAGCTGGCCAAAGACTGGCGCGGCATGGTCAACGAGGTGCTTGCCCAGGCCACCCTGACGCCGGGCGATGAAGACGCCTGGATGTACATGGGCGGCAAGCACGGCGAGCACACCGAACACCTTGGTTTCATCCTGGCAGAAATGCAGTTCCTGCAGAGGGCCTATCCCGATGCCACAACATGGTGATTCAGACACCCGGTCAGCCGTCGATATCCTGATTGCCAGTGATCGGGTGCCGGCAAACGCCCGCCCCGACCTGCTGACAGAGGATGACATCTGGGCACTTCTCAAAGAGGTCAAAGACCCCGAGGTGCCGGCCGTGAGTGTCGTGGAGCTCGGCATTGTTCGCGCTGTCCGTTGGGACGGCAACGAGCTGTCCGTTGATGTAACCCCGACCTACTCCGGCTGCCCGGCCACCGAATTGATTGAGGAACTGATTGCCGAAGCCCTGCGTGCCGCAGGCTTCCGGGATCCGAAGATCAATCAGGTGCTGACCCCTGCCTGGACCACCGACTGGATCACAGGCGAAGGCAAAGAGAAACTTCGGGCGTTCGGAATCGCTCCGCCCGAGGGCAGTTCCAGCAAGATGAGCCTGCTCGGGGGACCGCAGGTCATTGCCTGCCCCCACTGTGGTGGCAAGGACACGGAGCGGATCAGCGAATTCGGATCCACCGCCTGCAAAGCCCTTTACCGTTGCAAGGAATGCCTCGAGCCCTTCGACTATTTCAAATGCATCTAGAGCCGATACGATCATGAACAAATTCTACCCACTGACCCTCAAAGAGGTCAGACCTGAAACAAGAAACGCCGTATCACTTGCTTTTGATCTGCCAGAAGACCTGGCGGACAAGTTCAGCTACAAGCAGGGCCAGCACCTGATTGTCAGAACCCAAATGGATGGCGAGGAAGTTCGCCGCTCCTACTCGATCTGCCGCAGTGTCAACGATCAGGAACTGCGCATCGCCATCAAGAAGATGCCCGGTGGCCGTTTCTCCACGTTTGCCAATGAGCAGCTGAAGCCCGGTGAAACGCTGGAAGTCATGCCGCCCCAGGGCCATTTTTCCATCGAACTGGATCCCGAGCGGGAAGGCAACTATCTGGCGGTCGCCGCCGGTAGTGGCATTACCCCGATCCTGTCGATCATCAAGACCACTCTGGAAACCGAGCCCAAGAGCGAGGTAACGCTGTTCTATGGCAACAAGGCCACCAGCAGCACCATGTTCCGTGATGAACTTCAGGATCTGAAGAACGAGTACATGGCCCGCCTGAACCTGGTGTACATCTTCACCCGGGAAGAACAGGACATTGACCTGTACAACGGGCGGATTGATCACGAGAAGTGCGACAAACTGTTCGACCACTGGATCAATGCCAAAGACCTGACTGCTGCGTTCATCTGTGGTCCGCAGTTGATGACCGAAACCGTGCAGGACTCACTGCTGAAGCATGGCATGGACAAGAACAGGATTCACTTCGAACTGTTTACCCCGGCCGGTGGCGTGCCCCAGGCTCGGAAAGACAGGGACCCCGCCCGCGTTGATCCGAAGTCGGTCAGCGAAGTGACCGTGATTGCCGATGGACGCTCCCTGACCTTCCCGCTGGTTCGTGATACCAAGAGCATCCTCGAAGCCGGTAACGAGGAAGGCGCTGATCTGCCCTACTCCTGCAAGGCCGGTGTCTGCTCCACCTGTCGCGCCAAGGTTGTCGAAGGCGAAGTGGAGATGGACCAGAACTTTGCCCTGGAAGACTACGAGGTGGAAGCCGGTTACGTGCTTTCCTGCCAGTGCTACCCGATCAGCGACAAGGTGGTTCTGAACTACGACGAGATGTAGCTTCGGGCCAGCCAACAGTAAGACACGAGCAAGGCAAGTCCCGTTTCCGCGGGGCTTGCCTTGGCGTTTCAGACACTAATGGAGTTTCCCATGTCAGTCCTGAAAAGTTTCATTGCCGGCCAGTGGGTCGGTGAGAAGGCCGCCAAGGCCTTGCCCAGCGCCATTAACGGCGACATCGTGGCCCATACCCACGACGACACCCTCGATTTCAGGAAAGCCGTTGAATATGGCCGCAAGGTCGGCGGCAAGAACCTGATGGCCATGGATTTCCAGGAGCGCGCCCTGGCCCTCAAGGCCATGGCCATGTACCTGCAGGAACACAAAAAAGAGCTTTACGCACTGTCGATGCATACCGGATCGAGCAAAGCCGATAACGGCATCGATATTGATGGTGGTTTCGGCACCCTGTTCTCCTACGCCAGCATGGGGCGGCGAGAACTGCCGTCCGGTAACGTAGTGCACGAAGGCCCGGTGACGCCGCTTGGCAAGAACAACCACTTTGCCGGTACCCACATCCTGGTACCCCGGGGCGGTGTTGCGGTACACATTGATGCCTACAACTTTCCGGTGTGGGGCATGCTGGAGAAATTCGCGCCCACCTTCCTGGCGGGCATGCCGTCCATTGTGAAGCCGGCCACCTCCACCTGCTACGTGACCGAACTGGCGGTTCGCCTGATGCAGGAATCCGGCGCCCTGCCCGAGGGCAGCCTGCAACTGGTCATTGGCAGTACCGGCGATCTGTTCGAGCATCTTGAAGAGCAGGACGTGGTTACCTTCACCGGCTCAGCTGCCACCGCCCGCAAACTCAAGAATCATCCGAACATCATCAACCGTTCGATTCCGTTCAATGCCGAGGCCGATTCACTGAACAGCGCCATACTGGCGCCGGATGTGACCCCGGAACACGAAGAATTCAACATCTTTGTGAAGGAAGTGGGCCGCGAGATGACGGCAAAGGCCGGTCAGAAATGTACCGCGATCCGCCGGATCCTGGTGCCGAAAGACCGGGTAGACGCGGTTTGCGACAAGCTGAAAGAACGGTTGTCGAAAGTCACCGTGGGCGATCCTTCCATGGAAGGCGTTCGCATGGGCGCCCTGGCCTCCATCGACCAGTTGGAAGACGTCAAAGCCAACATCCAGGAACTGCTGAAAACCAGCGAACGGGTCATCGGTGGCGACGGCAGCTTCAGGCCAACCGGCGATGGCACTGAGAAAGGCGCCTTCATCGAGCCACACCTGCTGCTGTGCCGGAACCCGGAAAATGGCTGTGGTGCCCACGACATCGAAGCCTTCGGCCCGGTAGCCACCGTGATTCCCTACGACACTATCGAGGATGCCGTTGACCTGTGCTCGAAGGGTCGGGGCTCACTGGTCACCACCCTGACCACCCGCGATCCCACGATTGCCGGCAAGATCGTACCCTTGCTCGCCGCCTACCACGGGCGTCTGCACCTGCTGAACGCAGAGGCTTCAAAGGAATCCACAGGCCACGGTTCGCCACTGCCCATGCTCAAGCATGGTGGCCCGGGCCGCGCCGGCGGTGGTGAAGAGCTGGGCGGCATCCGCGCGGTACATCATTACCTGCAAAGAACTGCGATTCAGGGCTCCCCGACCATGTTGGCAGCAGTCACCCGCGAATACGTGCGTGGTGCGGATCTGATCGAAACCGAAGTGCACCCATTCCGTCGTCATTTTGAGGATCTGCAGATCAACGAATCCCTGCTGACTCACCGGCGCACGGTTACCGAAGCGGACATCGTCAACTTCGGCTGCCTGTCCGGCGATCACTTCTACATGCACTTTGATGAAATCGCGGCGCGGGACTCCCAGTTCGGCAAGCGCATTGCCCACGGCTATTTTGTGCTTTCCGCGGCAGCGGGCCTGTTCGTCTATCCGGGCGAAGGTCCGGTCCTGGCGAACTACGGCCTGGACACCCTGCGCTTTATCGAGCCGGTTGCCCCGGGCGACACCATCCGGGCGCGGCTGACCTGCAAGCGCAAGATCGATCAGGGCCGGACATCACCGGACGGACACCCCCAGGGTGTGGTGGTCTGGGATGTTCAGGTTCACAACCAGAATGACGAAATGGTTGCGAGCTACGACATCCTGACACTGGTTGCCAAAAAGCCCGGGTAACACCGGGCTGCCCGGACCTTCTCCCGGTCTTGGACCCCAGGGAGAAAGTCACAGGCAAATAAAAGAGGGACGGGTCTTGCGACCTGTCCCGGTTTTCCGAATTTTTGTGGGTCGGTGAGTTTTTACGGTAGCTATACGTTTTTAACCCTCAATGGCGATTACGCAACAACGCCGGAGGTAGTCCCGTCATTTTTAGCGTCAGCTTGCGTAGCGCGGTAGCGTTAGCATAACCCACTCGTTCCGCAATCTCATCCACGGGTAAATCGGTCATCTCCAGAAGGCGCTGGGCGTGACGCATCCGGACGGTTTGAATCAGGACGCGCGGCGAGCAACCTGTAGCCGCAGCAATTCTCCGGGCCAACGTTTTTCCCGTCATGTTGAGGCGGTGTGCTGCCTCTTTTATCGTAACCGCATCGGGTAAGCTGGATTCTATCAATGCTTCGAAGCGGTTCACGGTATCATCATCGGCACGATCCAGCTGCTGCCAAACCATGTACCGTGCCTGAGTCGTCCGGCTATCGACCAGAAGATAGCGCATGACTGACTCGGCCACTTCCCGGCCGATGGTTATGCGTAACACATGCAACATCAGGTCGACTTGTGCCATTGCCGCACCTGCGGTCGTGATGCGTCCGTCCTCCACCACCATACTGGCAGGTTCGAGCTGGATCTCGGGATAGCGTTGCCGGAACAGGCGCGCCAGCGCCCAATGCGTGGTCACGCGGTGGCCCGCGAGTATCCCCGCGTCAGCCAGCACCAACACTCCGGAGCAACTGGCGCAAATACTCCCGCCTCGGTCGTAATGCGTACGGACGAGCTGTATCAGCTTTCGTACGTCGGGCATCGCCAGCCGCTGTAGTGCGGTGGAGGCGGTATAACGAGCGTTGAGCCCGCAAGGTGAATATCCATCCTCTCCCGCGATGCCGTCAAGCCCCAAGCTGGGGATGATCAGTATGTCTTGCCCCAGATCCATTGATGGGATTAGCGATTCCACTTGAAGTGTGAGTCCATTGCTCAAGTGTACGTGATGGCCATTGCCAACCACTCGCCAATGCAATGGAGCCTTGTTCAGATAGGTGGCGGCGCGGTTGGCGAAGTCGAGTACGTCCAATGACCCACCGACGCTCGCAGCGAGTGTTCCGTCCAATACCGCAATCGTAAATTTTGACATGTCTATTCCGGATTGTTTTTTGTCTCTTTAGACACTTCGGAGTTTGCACAATATCAGCTCTAATACCAACTCTATAGTCGCTTTGAAGGAATCCCGTATGAGCTCCACACCGGCTTGTTCGATCACGGGATCACACTACACTCCGCGTTTATCCCTTTGGCCGGCCTTCGGTTTTGGCCTGTCGATGGCACTGGCCAATGGATTGGGGCGTTTTGCTTATGCCTTACTGTTGCCGGGAATGTCGGCTGACTTGCATTGGAGCTACGCCCAAGCCGGCTGGCTCAATAGTGCCAACGCACTTGGCTATGTATTGGGGGCAGCTTCCGGATATCTGCTGTTACGTCGGTTTAGTGCCCGACTTCTGTTCGTGGTGGGGCTGTGGTTGTGTTTTTTGACACTAGCGGTCACGGGCCTGAGCGCGAATATTGGCTGGCTGAGTACACAGCGTATTCTTAATGGTATTGGCGCGGCTTGGGTGTCCGCCTGTGGTATTGCATTAGTGCTGTTTTACTACCGGCACGCAGCGCGACAACGTGGTGCCGCCACAGGGCTGTTCTTTGGTGGTGCTGGCATCGGCATTGTCTTGTCGGGTTTTTTGGTTAATCCGTTACTGGCGATAATCGGTAACAGTGCATGGCCTACTGCATGGTTGGCATTGGGCGTGGCGGGCGCCATTGCTGCCATATGGCCATTACGATTGGCGCAGTGTACCGACGAGGCTGCTGTAACCAAGACGGTGACGGTGACAGAAAATATGACGGAGCCTCTACCTTTGGCTCATCTTGGTGTCTGCTTGGTGGCTTACTTCTTCTTCGCTACCAGCTACATCATCTACATGACGTTCATCTTTGCCTGGATACGTGGGCAAGGCTTGTCTTGGCAGTTTGGCACTGCTGCCTGGACACTACTGGGTGTTGCAATTCTGGTATCGGCTTTTCTATGGCAGCGCCCATTAAGCCGCCTGCCGGGTGCTCAGATCTTATCGATCAGTTGTGGGGTAACACTACTCGGTACATTGATTCCATTGATTGGTGGTCATATCAGTGTGCTCACTTCGTCAGTCGTTTTTGGAGTGAGCGTATTTATTGCTCCTGCTGCCATTGCCGTCTTGTTGCGACAGAACCTGGCGGCCTCCCGGTTTGCTCAAGCGATGGCACTATTCAATCTTTCTTTCGCAATCGGGCAGACGATTGGCCCTTATGCTGCCGGGGCATTGTCAGACCACTATGGGCTGAACAGCTCATTGTGGCTAGGCACAGCTTTATTGGGAGTCGCGGCGATTCTACCTTGGTTAGTTCGCACCCCCGCTGCTGCTCGACGTGCCATCAAAGCGGATAGGAGATTGAGAGAGGGAAATGTATAAGAACTGTTAGTAGCACAGATTTATTTCCAATTATCTTGATGTACGAATTTATTTAACAAAAAAGGTATCTTATGCGCATATCTATCTCACCACGGTTTTCGGAAGTTGACGTCCTTGGGCACGTCACCAATTCAGCAGTACCTGTGTGGTTTGAAGAAGGCAGGTCACCAATCTTTCGATATTTCAGTAGTACAGAAAATATGTCTGATTTGTCGCTTATTTTACGACGATATGAAATTGACTTTCTACATCAAATACGAGCTTCTCATGAGGTAATTATTGATACAGAAATAGACAAAATTGGAAGGTCATCAATTACGATTACACAAGAAGCGCGCCAGCTTGGAGAGGTAATAGCGACTGGAACCTGCACCATGGTTCATTTCGATTTCTCAAACAATGTTACACGGGAAATCAGTAAAGCCAAAAAATTACAACTTTCACCATTTTTCAAAATAAATTGGAGAAATAATGATGATTGAGTCCACAGCAGATATAACTGAAATTGACACGGATAAATTTCTAGAAAATATACAGGAAATATTTGAACAATTCGATAGTAAAATATTACCTCAAAAGCCTCTTTCAAAAGAAAATTGGGGAAAGTTGCTGAAATCAGGTGTATGCCTTCCAGCAATTCCAAAGCGACATGGAGGGCGTGAGAGCCATAAGGAAATATGTGAAATCATCGAAATGTTATCAGAATATAACTTACCGCTGGGAATGTATACGATGATTGTGACTGTGCTGTTTCTAAGAAATGTTAGTTTGAGTGGTACACAGCAGGTTCAGGATGAGGTGTTTGAAGATTTCTTACAGAACCCTGTTATCGGAGGACTCGCGTTTACTGAGCCTACATGTGGATCAAATCTGGCACGAATGGAAACAACATATAGCGAAGAAAAGGAAGGCTATCGAGTTCGTGGTATGAAACACTGGCAAGCTTTTAGCGCCCAAGCTGATTGGTGGATCATTTGTGCTAAAAAACCTGATAAAAAAGAATTTTCCTATTTTGTTCACAAAAGATCTGATGGTGGATTTATTACAAAAGAGATATATGATAGCTTAGGTTTAAAAAATTTAGGTTATGGATTGAATGATATTGATGCCTATATTCCGGGCCATCGAAGACTTTGCAAGTACCGAGATAATCTGTTTGATGCAGCAGAGATTTTATGTGCCTCTCGGTTTAGTAAAGCTGCTATGTCAAGTGGATTCTTGAGAAGATTATTAATTGAGGCAAAAGCGCATACTGAAGGACGAAGAATAGGACAGGGGACGTTGTACGATATAGATTATGTAAAATATAAACTATCAACAATAAAAGGAAACTATGTTATATGTAATTCACTCTACTATCATCTTTTAATTAATGAGGACTATCGAGCTGATATAGATAAAAGTATGTTTGCCTCATTGGCGACAAAGGTGCTTTCTACTGAACTTATGCTGGAGTCGGCGATAGATTATCAACAACTTTGTGGAGGAGATGGATACCGAATTGGGACTAAAAATAATATTGCAGCATACGCATTATTAGATTCTAGAGTTTACACTCTATTTGATGGTAACAATGATTTGTTGTGCCAACACTTAGCAAATCTTGTTAAGCAAAAAATGATTGATAATGAATTTAAATCGTTTTATGAATTCGCAAAAACCGATAAATACATGGAGCAATCTTTAAAATATTTACCTCCTTTGAAGGAGAAAATAGGCGACAGTATTGAACGCTACTCGCAAGCTGAAATGGTCATATTTGGGCGTATCCTGTCTAGGATCTACGGTATTAGCCGTTTGGTTGAGCGAGCGGGGCGATTAGCTGGTATGCCTGGAGCTGGATTGGTAAATAGGCCTAGTCAGAATAACGCCCTCTATAACGAACAGGATATTAAATTTTCTATTGAATTGTTGGTTTTAAATATTAAATCACTTATTGATCAGTTTTATATGATGAACTCTAACACGTCGTGGCCTATCCCTCGTTGCTATTAACATGGCGATAAAACAGGTGAATGGTTCAGCTGTTTTCGATGCTCTTTGAAAATGGCCTTGGTACATGCCCAGCCCTGTATCTGCAGGGTTTCGTGGCTTTTGTCTGCGTCAGCTCGCCGGCGCGACCCGATTAATTAATCAGGCAACGCAAAAAAATATGCAAAAAATAAATTTGTCCCCTTTTATTGGTGCCGTGAAAAAACAGGGCGATTACATCCCCAGGTAGGCCTCACGCACCTTCTCGTTGCTGAGCAGTTCCCGGCCAGTGCCTTCAATCACTACTTTTCCGGTTTCAAGCACATAGCCACGGTCAGCCAGTGCCAGCGCCTGTGAGGCATTCTGCTCCACCAGGAAGATGGTAATGCCCTCTTCCTTCAGCTCTTTGACGATGTTGAAAATCTCTTCGATGATCAACGGCGCCAGGCCCATGCTGGGCTCGTCCAGAAGCAGCAGCCTTGGCTTGGCCATCAGGGCCCGGCCCATCGCCAGCATCTGCTGCTGGCCACCGGAGAGCTCACCCGCCAGGTTATGGCGCTTCTGGCGAAGGATGGGGAACTTGGTGTACATGCGCTCCAGATCGTCCATCGCCTCGGGTGTCCTGCCCCGGGTGTAGGCACCCAGCAGCAGGTTGTCGTGGACACTGAGGTCCTTGAACACCTGCCTGCCCTCAGGCACCTGCACAATGCCATCGGCCACACGCTGATCAGCAGGGATCTTCGCCAGGTCCTTGCCCTCAAAGGTTATAGCGCCCCGGTCGGCAGGCTGTAACCCGGAGATGGTCATCAGCAGGGTCGATTTGCCGGCACCATTGGCACCGACAAGCGACACGATCTCGCCACTGTTGATGTGGATATCCACATCATGCAGCACCTCGATCTGGCCATAAGATGTCACCAGCCCCTTGATGGACAGCATTTCCTGCTTTGCATGAGGCGCAGACACCCGGTCGGCGTGTTTGAGGCCCAGCCCCCCGAACTTTTCCGGGGTATAGCTGACAATCTGGTGACGCAGCTCCCGGAACTCTTCCCGCACCCGCTCACCAAACAGGGGATCGTTTTCCACATCCCGCGCTTCGATGATCTGTTGCCAGTCCTGCTCGGTCAGCAGTTTCCGGGCCCGGGGAATAACCACGCCCTCTTCCTTGCGGATATGCTTGCGCAAGGCTTCAGTGAAACGTGCCAGGGCATGACTGAATTCCTCCCGACCTTCCGGCCAGCCCTCTTCGCACGCTGCCAGCAGCTTGCGCAACTCCAGCAGTTTTTCATGGCCAATCACGTAGCCCCTGGCCAGCTTCTCAAGCAGGGGCGCTGTCTCGGGGGACTTCTCACTGAGCCGCTTGTAGAGCTCGATGTCCGTGGGCGTACTGTGTACCCGCCGGGAGAAGTGCTGAATGTAATCAAAGATCGTCCTGAGCAGCCGCTCATCCGGCCGCTGGTCGTTGACGTTCATATCGCTCAGAAGCTGATCCAGCAGATCCAGGATCCGCCACAGCGCCTGATGTTCCTGAACAATAATTCGCACGGCCTGCTCACTGCGTGACCGGGCAGGCGCCATTTCAGTGTGTTGCTCGCTCATGTGAAATGTCTCCTTGCTCAGCCACCCAGATAGGCGGCGATAACGTCCGGGTTCTGACGGATTTCCTCGGGCGTACCCTCGGCCAGAACGCGACCATAGTTAAGCACCAGCAACCGGTCGGATATCCCCATCACCAGTTTCATATCGTGCTCAACCAGCATCACGGTGGTGCCCTGATCGGCAATTTTCCGGATCAGGTCTTCCAGAGCCGCCGTTTCGACAGCGTTGAGGCCTGCTGCCGGCTCATCCAGCAGGATGACCTTTGGCTCGGCCGCCAGTGCCCGGGCAATCTCGAGCCGCTTGAGCGCACCGTAGGACATCGCAGAGGCCTCGGCACCCACGTACTCGCCACAACCCACATACTCCATAAGGTCCGCGGCGCGTTTATAGGCAGACTCCTCGTCCCGACGCAAAGCCGGCAACCGGAACAGCGTAGTGAGCAGACTGCTCTTGAGCTGTAGGTGCCGACCGAGCATCACATTTTCCATGGCGGTCATGTTCATACAGACCTGCATCTGCTGAAAGGTCCGGCACATGCCTCGCTCCGCAAGCTGGTTCGGTGCCAGCCTGGCGGTACTCTCGCCGTTCAGCAGAATCTCACCCTTCGTGGGGACATAGAGGCCGGTAATCAGGTTAAACAATGTAGTCTTGCCGGCACCGTTCGGGCCAATCACGGAATAGACCTGCCCGGCCTCCACGGCGAAACTGACACCTTCCACCGCATGAACACCACCAAAGGCCTTATCCAGCCCCTTTACTTCAACCAGTGCTGTCATGCCTTACCTCCCGCTTTCCTGCGCATTCTTTTGGAAACGACTGCGGTGATGGTGGGCAACAGGCCCTTGGGCATGAAGATCATGGTCAGCATCAGGATCAGGCCGAACATCACGGCTTCCAGTTCCTGGAAATCCGCCAGAACCTGCGGTAACAGTTTCAATACCACGGCACCCAGAATCACACCGAACGTGGAACCCATACCGCCAAGGACGACCATGGTGATAAAGAGAATGGAGAACTCGAAGCTTGCCACCGCAGGGGTGATAAAACCCTGAAAATGGGCGTAAAGGCCGCCCATGACGCTGGCATAGATCGCGGAGATCACGAATACGAGGCTTTTGTACTTCGCAGTGTCAACGCCCACCACACTGGCAGCCACTTCCGAGCCTTTCACGGAGCGTAACGCCCGGCCAATGGGCGATTCGATCAGATTCTGGGCAAACCAGACCGCCAGCAGAAGCACCACGCTGGCCAGGATATACCAGGCCTGGACACCCGAGATCTCAAGCCCAAACAACGAATACTGACCAAAGGTACTGAGCTCCCAGCCAAAGAGATCGAAGGCCGGAACCGGCATGCCGTCCGGACCGCCGGTGATGGCACGCTCGTTGTTCAGAATAATGGCAATAATGAAACCCACCGCGAGGGTTGCCATGGACAGGTAATGCCCCTTCAGACGCAGGATCGGGCGACCCACAATCCAGGCAATGATGCCAACTACAATGGCACCGACCACCAGCGCAGGGACAGAAGACCAGCCGTAAGTCCCGGTTGCGATACCCGTGAAGTAAGCACCCAGGCCAAAGAAGCCGGCGTGGCCGAGGCTGATCTGGCCGGCAAAGCCCACCAATAGGTTCAGGCCGATTACGGTGGCGGCAATGATGGCCATCTGGATGACCAGCTCATAATGGAACGGATTGCCCAGAAATGCCGGAAGGATAATCAGGATGAACGCGAGGACCAGCAGGCCCCGGAGGCGCGACTGCATAAACCGGTTCAACATCAGACACGCTCCACTACTTTGGCGCCGAAAAGTCCCCGGGGCATGAAGAAGAGTACCAGCAGGATCATGGAAAACGCGACGGCGTCCTTGTAATCGGATGAAATGTAACCGGCTGCCATGGCTTCAACAATGCCAAGGGCAAGGCCACCGACAACAGCACCCACACCGCTGCCAAGACCACCGATAGCTGCGGCAACAAAGCCTTTCAGTCCGAGGATGATCCCGATGTCATAGGAAGTGAAGGTAATCGGTGCTACCACAATACCGGCTACCGAGCCAAGCAACGCAGACACCATGAATGCCAGCATGAGCACCATCTGGGTGCGGATACCCACCAGACGCGCCGCCTCCTTGTTCATGGAGGTTGCCAGAATTGCTTTGCCAATCAGTGTTTTGGTAAAGAACAGCACCAAAGCCACCACCAGGATCGCGCCAATACCCAGAACCCACAGGCTCTGGCTGTTCAGCACCGCACCAAACACCCGGATAGGCTGGTCGGTGCTGAAGTTCTGCATCACGTGGTACTCCTTGCCCCAGATTACCTGTGCGATACCGCGAATAAAGATGGATGCGCCAATGGTGATAATAATCAGGGTAACCACATCGGCCTGTTTGGCCGGCGCAATCGCGAGGCGCTGAAGGGCAATCCCCAGAATACCGGCCAGAATCACGGCCAAGACGGCCGCCAGGATCATGGGCACTCCCATGGCGGTCAGGGAAACCGTTGCCATGCCTCCAATCATCAGGAATTCACCCTGGGCAAAGTTAATGACGTGGCTGGCGTTGTATATCAGGGTAAAACCGAGGGCTATCAGGGCGTAGGTTGCACCGATAGTAATCCCGGTAAACAGGTACTGTAAGAATTCTGCGAACATAGCCGTGGTTCCGGTCGAACATCGACTGGCGACTTATCCGAAAGGATTGCCGCCAGCCGCGAGACAGGTGAAAGGGATATCAGTTAATCAGTTTCCATTCGCCGTTCCGGACTTCCAGAATGCGGAAGGAATCCGGGTCAAGGCCATTGTGATCGTCCGGCGACATGTTGAACTCACCGGTTACCCCAACGTAACCCTTGATGTTTTCCAGTGCGTTACGCACGGCTTCGGGGTCGGTAGAGCCGGCTTCCTCAATGGCACGAACGGCGAGCATTAGCCCGTCATAAGCGTAGGCACCGAAGGTGGACACCTTGGAATCCCAGCGGGCCTCGTACTCGGCCTTGTAGTTCTGAACCACTTCTTTCTGGGGATCGTCTTCCGGCAGTGAATCCGGAACCAGCAGCGGAGATGCGGGCAGGCGGAGACCCTCGGCAGAAGAGCCGGCCAGCTCGAGGAAACTGTCAGAAGCTACGCCGTGGGACTGGTAGAACGGAAGCTCCATGCCCAACTGGGCATAGTTACGGGTCACAATGGCCGGGCCCTGGCCGAAACCGAAGTTGAGAACCGCTTCAACACCTTTTGTGTTACGGATATTGGTCAGTTGGGCAGTCATATCTGTATCAGATCCGCTGTAGGTGACATCGGCCACCACTTCCATACCCATTTCTTCGGCCACTTCCAGAGTCTGGGTGCGACCGGAACTGCCGAAACCACCGGTGCCGGAAATCAGGCCAAATCGGGTAATGCCACGGTCTTTCATGTCGGCGAGAATTCGCTCTGCCGCCATGCGATCAGTTTGCGGAGTCTTGAACACCCACTTCTTGACCGGTGTGGTAATAACCACGGCGCCCGCCAGGGATATGAACGGAACCTGTGCCTGCTCGATCAGCGGTACCGCTGCCATGGTGGCACCGGTGGTGCTGCCGCCGACGATGATATCCACCCGGTCTGAACGGATCAGGCGGCTGGCGAAGTTACGGGCAGACGAGGCATTGCCAACGTCGTCATAATGGATCAGCTCCAACTGACGACCAAGGACACCGCCGTCTTCATTGATTTTTTCAACGTACATCTCGAGCGTTTTCAGCTCGGGGTCGCCAAGGAAGGATGCCGGACCTGTCACAGACAGGAACGAACCAATCTTGATGGGGTCAGCAGCCTGGGCGCTCATCATCATGAGGCCGGCAGCAGCGACTACTGCGCATTTTCCGACGCGACGGATCATTGTTCTAAGCATTGTTTTTATTCTCCCGGATTGTGCAGGGGCTTGAGTATATTGTTATTCCCTCATCCTTGATCAGATGCACTCCTGTTTCTTCGCCTCCGGTAAATTCGATACCATTGACGAATGTCAAATCAAGTTATTGTATCATAACTTCCATGTCAACCGATTTCAGGGAGATCGGTTGACGCTCCTTAAGTAAAGCCGACGGTGGCACACCACGCCAGCACGGCGATCAGGGAGACAAATCTTTACCTGACACGCAGGACCCGCATAATACGTGCAACGTGTTTCATTGATTCTTATTTGCGAACCCAGGCCATGACTGCGAAAAGCCAGCTCGAACTGCTCGTCAAGAATTTTCAAAAGAAGCGGCCACTCCGTGCCGGTTCCCTCATCATTACCATCTATGGCGACGCCATAGTTCCCCGAGGCGGCAATGTCTGGCTTGGCAGCCTGATGAAGCTGGTCGAACCCATGGGCATCAGCCAGCGGCTGGTTCGCACCTCCGTGTATCGCCTGGTCCAGGAATCCTGGCTGCAAACCGAAAAGGTCGGCCGCTGCAGTTATTACAGCCTCACCGGCCCCGGGCTGCGCCGTTTCGAGCAGGCCTTCCAGCACGTTTACAATCTCGATACCGAGGAATGGAGCGGCAGCTGGTGCCTTGTGTACCTGAATCAGCTGGCTCCGGAACTTCGCCAGAAAGTCCGCGAAGAGCTGAAGTGGCTCAGCTTTGGCAGTATGGCGCCAGGCTTGATGGAGCACCCCCGGTTTACCCGCAGCAAACTGATTCCCATGCTGCAGGAGTGGGGCGCCCTGGAAGACACCATCGTGATGCAGACCATGCCCATGGAGCAGAAAAGCCCCAGGGCGCTTCGTCTTCAGGTTCGAGAAAGCTGGAACCTGGATGAGCTTGGAGGCCGTTACCGGCGCTTCCTGAAACAGTTCCGTCCCCTTTGGCGGGAGCTGCAATCGGAAGACACGCTCAATCCCGAGGAATGCCTGCTTCTCAGGGTCCTGCTCATCCACGAGTACAGAAAAATTCTGCTTCGAGACCCACTACTGCCGGACGAGTTGCTACCTGGCGACTGGGAAGGCCGCAGCGCCAAGCAACTCTGCCGGAACCTGTACCGGAAGATTTATGTGCGGGCGGAACAATGGCTGGATGAAACCCTGGAGAATGCCTCCGGCCCTCTCCCCGGCCCCGGCGAGAAATTCTTCAAGCGCTTTGGAGGGCTAAGAGACATGACCACAACTCAGGAAGAAACGCCAGAATCCGCTGTCTGAACACTGCGAACTGTTGTACTCTGAATTGAAAGGCCGGAATAACGGTGTTTCATGAGCTCCAACAAACAGCGCCTACAGCCCGAATTTGAGTGGGTCGACCAGCAAGGTGATGAATCGATTCGCTACCTTGATCATGGATACCCCAGCCCCCTTGTGCGCTGGCACTACCATGAAGAATATGAGCTACACCTGATCACAGCAACTTCAGGCAAGGTGTTCGTTGGCGACTACATTGGCAATTTCTCACCTAACAGCCTGATACTGGTCGGGCCCAACCTGCCCCATAACTGGATAAGCCAACTGGATAAAGGGGAGCGCGTCGAGTTACGCGACCGCGTCATCAACTTCTCGCACGAGTTTGTGAAAGGGTGCGAATCCTTCTTCCCGGAAGCAAGGCTGCTGGCTCCGTTCTGGGAGCGTGCGCAGTATGGCATCGAGTTTCTGAACCCCGACAGCATTACCAGGGCCGTGGAGCTTTTCGAAAACATTGCGACGTCTAGTGGCTTCAGGCGCCTGACCCGATTCTGGACACTGATTGAACTCCTTGCGGGCATTGATGATTACCGGGTGCTCTCCTCATCCACCTATATCCCGATTACCGACGAAAAGATTCTCCATCGCCTCAATCAGGCCGTCAATTACATCTTCGAGTCCTATGACACAGGCATCTCCCTAGAGGAAGTCGCAGACCATGTGAATATGGGGCCGACCTATTTCTCCAAGTTCTTCAGGAAAGCGACTGGCCAACGCTTTACCGAATTCGTCAATACCCTCCGCATCAACAAGGCCTGCGAACATCTCGCCCACACCGACGAGCCCATTACTGAAATCTGCTTCTCGGTCGGATTCAACAACATCGCAAACTTCAACCGCCGCTTTTTCCACCTCAAGAAAATGACACCTTCCGACTATCGAAAGGCATCAATGGATGTTCTTTACCGGGGCTGACCCGCTTTTTACTGATTCTGATCAACATCTTATCGCCGCAGATCATTCTCCTTTCGAATCAGAAAGGTGACGTATTAGCCGGCATTCCAGGAAAAAGTCACATCGACTCGCATAACCGATACCAGCTCACCTGATGGAAAAAAAGTACATAAATCTGGCGAATTATGTATTTGTCCGCTTTTCACGCTCAGCGTGTAATAGGCCCCGGCACCCGATGGGGTGTACCGACGACAACAATGTTGACGGGTTTCCAGATTTAGCCCGGATCGACCTACTCCAAAAATAAACAGAGGTTCGAACATGAGCACCAACACTCTTTTCCCTGCGCTGGTCGCAGCCGGAATCCTGACCGCACCCTTCTCAGCCATCGCAGCCACGAAGGTCACGATCGGCACAGTCAACAACGGCGACATGATTCGCATGCAAGGTTTGTCTGACGCCTTCGAAGCAGAATACCCGCATATAGACCTCGACTGGGTCGTCCTTGAGGAAAACGTCCTCCGCCAGCGCCTGACCACAGATATTGCCACCGGCGGTGGCCAGTTCGACGTGATGACCATTGGTATGTACGAGGCCCCGATCTGGGGTGAAAAAGGCTGGTTGACGCCTATGGATGACCTGCCGGAAGACTATGACAAGGAAGATATTTTCCCGTCGGTCCTTGGCGGCCTTTCGAAGAACGGAAAGCTCTACGCGCTGCCCTTCTATGCCGAAAGCTCCATGACGTACTACCGCAAGGACCTGTTCGAGGCAAACGGGCTGACCATGCCCGATCAACCCACTTGGGAACAGATGAAATCGTTCGCCAAAACCCTCCACAAACCGGACGAGGGGCAATACGGGATTTGCCTGCGAGGTAAAGCCGGCTGGGGCGAAAATATGGCGCTGATCACCACCATCGCCAACGCTTTCGGTGCCCGCTGGTTTGATGAAGAGTGGAAGCCTGAATTCAATGGCCCGGAGTGGAAAAACGCACTCACATTCTACGTCGACCTGCTGGGTAACTACGGCCCCCCGGGGGCATCCTCCAATGGCTTCAATGAAAACCTTGCACTGTTCAACTCTGGCAAATGTGGCCTATGGGTAGACGCCACAGTAGCTGGTGCTTTTGTGACTGACGAATCCCAGAGCAAGGTTGCTGATAAGGTCGATTTTGCGCTGGCACCAAGCCAGAAAACCGATAAGGGCGCGGGCTGGCTATGGTCCTGGGCACTGGCCATTCCGGTCAGCTCGGATGCAAAAGAAGCCGCCAACACCTTTATCACCTGGGCGACATCCAAGAAATACAGCGCACTGGTGGCAGAGGCCACCGGCATCGCAAACACGCCTCCGGGCACGCGGGCATCAACTTACGACAACGCCGAGTACCTTGCCGCCGCACCTTTCGCGGCCAAAACCCTCGAATCGATGGATAGGGCCGACCCCAACAGCGCCACGCTGAAGCCGGCCCCCTACGTTGGCGTCCAGTTTGCTGCCATCCCGGAGTTTCAGGCCATTGCAACTCAGGTTGGCAAACTGTTCTCCGGGGCACTCGCCGGCTCCATGTCGACCGAACAGGCCCTGATGGGCGCCCAGTCGATTACGACCCGCGAAATGACCCGAGCGCGCTATTACTCAAAGTAATCACGTCGCTATGAACTAACACAACTGGCACCTGTGGGTCCCGTCATGCCGCTCCATCGGCTTATACGGGCAGCCCATATCGTCAGGGCTCCTTTCCGGAGGCATTGTTATGGAAACAAAAATTTTGGATGCGGACGCAATCCGCACAATGCAAGACACGGCTCCGACTACAGGAGGTGTCAGCAAACAGAAAGCCAGAATCAGCCGGCTCATGGTATCGCCATCGGTCCTGTTGCTTCTGCTCTGGATGGCTGTTCCTCTGTCCATGACGATTTACTTCTCGTTGATCCGGTATAACCTGCTTTATCCGGGCGAAACGAGTATGTCGGCCTGGAGAACTTCCGGTTTTTCGTGACTGACCTGGGGTTCATGGCCGGCATGACCAACACACTGCTGCTGGTCGGCTCGGTGCTCTTGATCACAGTAGTGTTCGGTGTCCTGATTTCACTGCTCATCAATCTGGCGTTCTGGGGTCAGGGGATTGTCAGAATCCTGTTGATTTCGCCGTTTTTCATCATGCCTACCGTCAATGCACTGGTCTGGAAAAACCTGCTGCTTCACCCGGTATCGGGAGTCTTTGCCGCCATCTGGCAGTTTTTCGGCGCGCAACCCATTGACTGGTTCTCCGAGCTTCCGCTTTTCTCCATCATCATGATCGTGTCGTGGCAATGGCTGCCTTTCGCGATCCTTCTGCTGATGACCGCACTGCAGTCGCTTGACCAGGAGCAGCAGGAAGCCGCGCGACTCGACGGCGCGGGCCCCTGGGCCCTGTTCTGGCACCTGACTCGCCCCCACCTGGCCCGCCCGATTGCCGTGGTGGTGATGATCGAAACCATTTTCCTGCTCTCACTGTTTGCGGAAATCTTCACAACAACCGGGGGTGGCCCCGGCTACGAAACCACCAACCTCGCCTACCTGATATACAGCCAGGCGTTACTCCAGTTCGATGTTGGCCTTGCGTCAGCGGGCGGACTGATTGCCGTCATTCTTGCCAATATCGCCGCGTTTTTCCTGGTTCGCGTCGTCGGCAAGAGTCTGACCGATAAACAATAACGCCGGAGGTGACACCATGCTTAGCCTGAAACAACGTCGAAGCCTGACAACGGCCCTGATGGGCATCCTGGCCTGGGGTGTAGCCCTTGCCATCTTCTTTCCGATTTTCTGGATGATGCTGACCAGCTTCAAAACCGAAATCGACGCGTTCGCGACGCCGCCCCAACTGTTCTTCACGCCCACGCTGGAGAACTACACGCTGGTCAATGAGCGCAGCGACTACCTGCACTTTGCCTGGAACTCGGTCGTCGTGTCTTTTGGCTCAACCATCATCGGGATGCTGCTGGCGGTGCCTGCCGCCTATTCCATGGCCTTTTTCGAGACCAAGCGCACCAAGGCCACCCTGCTCTGGATGTTGTCTACCAAGATGCTGCCACCTGTCGGCGTGCTGGTCCCCATCTACCTGCTGTTCAAAGACATGCAGATGCTGGATACCCGCATTGGGCTGACCATTATTTTCACCCTGATCAACCTGCCCATCATGATCTGGATGGCTTACACCTACTTCAAGGAAATCCCTAAAGAGGTACTGGAAGCCGCGCGAATGGATGGCTCAACGCTGTTCCAGGAGATCTGGCGGGTTCTGCTTCCCATGAGCAAAGGCGGGCTGGCGTCCACCGTTCTGCTGGCACTGATTCTGAGCTGGAACGAGGCATTCTGGTCGCTGAACCTCACCGCATCGCAGGCCGCGCCCCTGACGGCCCTGATCGCCTCCTACTCAAGTCCCGAGGGACTGTTCTGGGCCAAGTTGTCCGCAGTCTCCACCCTGGCCAGCGCTCCCATACTGATCTTTGGCTGGATCAGTCAGAAACAGTTGGTTCGCGGTTTGTCCTTTGGCGCGGTTAAATAACGGAGAATTCCCATGGCTGACTTAACAATAAAAAACCTGAAAAAATCCTTTGGAGACGTGGAAATCCTCAAAGGCATCAACCTGACCATCAAGGATCACGAGTTCGTCGTTTTCGTTGGGCCCTCAGGCTGCGGAAAATCGACGCTCCTGCGCTCGATCGCTGGCCTTGAAGAAGTCACCAGTGGTCACATTTATCTGGACGACCGGGAAATTACCGAGCTGGCGCCCGCCAAGCGGGATCTGGCGATGGTCTTCCAGAGCTACGCGCTTTACCCCCACATGTCTGTGCGCAAGAACATGTCGTTCGCCCTGGAACTGGCCAAAGAAAGCAAGGAAACGATCAACGCCAAGGTGGCTGAAGCAGCTCGAATTCTGGAGCTGGAGCCGTTGCTTGAGCGTAAACCCAAGGAACTGTCCGGTGGCCAACGGCAACGCGTTGCTATTGGCCGCTCCATCGTGCGCCAGCCCAAGGTGTTCCTGTTTGACGAACCACTGTCGAACCTCGATGCCGCACTTCGCGTGCAGATGCGGCTTGAACTTGCGCGGCTTCACCATGACCTGAAAGCCACTATGATCTATGTGACTCACGATCAGGTCGAGGCCATGACCCTCGCCAATAAGGTTGTGGTACTCAACCAGGGGCAGATCGAGCAGGTTGGCTCGCCCATGGAGCTCTATCACAGCCCGGCAAACCGGTTTGTCGCGGGCTTTCTCGGCATGCCGAAAATGAGTTTCCTGCCGGCTACCGTGCTTGTATGCGATCACCAGGGAACCCGAATCCAGCTCGACGATGGCGCCACGCTCACCCTACCAGTCGACGGGACATCTTTGCGCAAGTACAGCCCCGTAACCCTGGGCGTGCGCCCTGAAAACATCCACGTCGCTGACCCGGCAGAAAGCCACTTCACCGGCCGCCTTGACATAGCAGAAAACCTTGGCAGTGACACCTACTGTTACGTCAAAACCAGCACCGGCGAAACGCTTACGGTCCGGACACCGGGCAATTTCACGTGCAACTTTGGCCAGCAGATCGGCCTGAGCCTCGAACTTGACCAGTGCCACCTGTTCGATGACCAGGAACAGGCTCTGCCCAGACTGGAGCGGATCGCCGCATGACATGCCAAGTGTCTGCCCGAGCGGGCGGGGAAAAGGATGAAGCTATGAAGCTGAACAAGACCACACTGTCCGATCTGCCAAGCGGCGTTTCACGCCCGCAGTACAACCGGGCAAATCTGAAGCATGGCATTGTCCACATTGGGGTTGGTGGCTTTCACCGTGCCCATCAGGCCATGTACACAGACAGGCTATTGCAGCAAGGCGGCAACGACGACTGGGCCATCTGCGGAGTCGGGCTGCGTGAGGCAGACCGAACCATGCAGTCCGTCCTGGCTGAACAGGATTGCCTCTATACCCTTATCGAGCTGGGCTCCGATGGTACCAATACGTTAAGTGTCATCGGTGCGATCACCGATTTTCTGTTTGCTCCGGACGACCCCGACCGGGTGATCGAAAAGCTTGCCAGTTCTGACGTCCGAATCGTTTCCCTCACCATTACCGAGGGAGGCTACAACGTTGACGACAATACCGGGCTTTTCAATCATGAGCATCCGGATGTGGTTCATGACCTGCAGCATCCCCGGCAGCCGCGCACCGTGTTTGGTTTTCTGACCGAAGCCCTTGCCCGCCGCAGAAGCCGGGGACTGGCACCATTTACCATCATGTCCTGCGACAACCTGCCCCACAACGGCCATGCAGCGCGGAGCGCCTTACTGGCATTCGCCTACATGCGTGATGCCGGGCTGGCAGAGTGGATTGATCAACAGGTCACTTTTCCCTGCAGTATGGTGGATCGAATTACCCCGGGAACCACGCCTGCCCATACCGAGTGGCTGAAACTCTCCCATGGTATCGAGGATCGCTGGCCAGTCATCTGCGAACCCTTCACCCAGTGGGTTCTGGAAGACAATTTCTGCAACGGCAGACCGGATTGGGCTTCCGTGGGTGCCCAGTTCACAGACAATGTAACGCCCTACGAGCTCATGAAAATCCGGCTGCTGAATGCCAGCCATTCAGCCATGGCGTACCTGGGTTTCCTGGCCGGCTATCGCTACACCCATGAAGTCATGGAAGACAGCCGTTTCACCGATTTTATCCGGGCCTTCATGGATGAGGATGTCACCCCGATTCTGGGTGATATCCCGGGCGTCGATCTTGTTGCCTATAAAGCAACACTGATCGACCGCTTTTCCAACCCTCAGGTCGGCGACCAACTGGCCAGGCTGTGCCTTGACGGATCCAGCAAGATCCCGAAGTTCGTGGTGCCAACCATTCGAGCGCTTATTCAGGAATCCCGCTCCCTGGATCGTGTGGCCCTGGTCGTCGCAAGCTGGGCGGTATACCTCAAAGGCCGCGACGAAACCGGCCAGCACCATGAGATTCAGGACCCTCTTGCGGAACGCCTGCAAACCGCAGTGCAGAACCGGGATAGCCTGAAACAGAAGTTTCTGGGCATGGAAGATCTGTTCAGCGGAGATCTGATTAATTCCCGGGCCTTTTGCGAGGCCTTCGAATCCGCCGTGAATAAACTTGAATCCAAGGGCACTCTGGCAACGCTGCAAACGTTGCCAGTTGCCTAAAGCCGCCCCAGGCAGGACACAGACAATGCAAAAGGTCATCGCATTTGGAGAGGCCCTGATTGATATGCTCTCCAGCAACGTCAGCAACACCAACGGACCCGGGAAGACAAAGACGTCCGGGCAGGAAACCTTTACCAAGTTCCCCGGTGGCGCCCCCGCGAACGTCGCAGCCACGGTCGGTAAGCTGGGCGGGCGCAGCTATTTTGCGGGCAAGGTCGGAGCGGATATGTTCGGTGACTTCCTCAGGGCATCACTGGAAGACAACGGCGTAAATACCGACTACCTGTTACAAACCAGCGAAGCCAAAACGGCACTGGCCTTTGTGTTGCTGGACTCTCAGGGTGAGCGAAGTTTCGAGTTCTATCGCAACCCTTCCGCGGATATGCTGTTTCGCCCGGAGGATTTTCAGGATGAATGGTTCCAGGAGCCGGGAATTTTCCATTTCTGTTCCAATACCCTAACCGAGCCCGGCATACGGGAAACAACCCTGGCGGGCCTGGAAAAAGCCAGGAGTGCCGGGTTTGTCATCAGCTTTGACCTGAATCTGCGTGAAAATCTCTGGCCAGAGAACAGCGACCCATTCGGCGCTGTTTGGTCCTGCATTGAGCGGGCACATGTCATAAAGCTCAGCACAGAAGAACTCGTGTTTCTCTGCGGCGATCAGGATGAAAGCGCCATCCTGAAGAAACTTCAGAACGCTGGCGCTGAACTGATTGTCATTACCGATGGTGGCGCGCCCATGCGCTATTACGCAGGCAAGCAGACCGGCTTCATTCAACCCGTTAGGGTAGACATGGTGGACAGTACAGCGGCAGGTGACGCTTTTGTCGGCGGCTTGTTGTACCGACTCGCAGAAAGTGATGTATCACCAACGCTGTTGGCAGGTTTGAGCGAAAACCCCGACGCTCTGGAGGATATCCTTTTTTTCGCCAGCGCCTGTGGTGCGCATGCGGTAACGCGAGCCGGTGCATTTACCTCACTACCGAATCAGACTGACCTTGAAGTCTTGCTCAAAATTTCCCGGCGCCTCCGGCGGCTCAACCGATGATCGCAGTTTCGTCTTGACGCTGCTGTGCCCGCCTTGCCAGATGAAGCATGAGCACACCCAGCGCCATAACACCCAGAGTCAGCCAAAGACCGTTGGTGTAATTACCCTCCACATCGGCCAGATAGCCGACGACTGCCGGTGCCACCATCTGCGCTATGCCATAACTGAAGGTCAGCCGGCTCATGGGCCGGGAGGGATTTTCGGGAAACTCGCGCCCCACCATCGCCAGCATCATGCTGACAATACCAATAAAGCTGGCGCCATAAATCACAGAACTGAGCATCACACTGGTCAGGCTGGTATTGACGATCAGCATCAGGATACTCACCGAGTTCAGCGCATAGGCCAGGTACAGTGCCAGCCACTGCCCCCAACGGCGTGAGAAAACATCCCAGAGCCAGCAGGCCGGAGTGGCCGCGAGCCCCGCAATTAGCCAGACCAGCCAGCCCTGCCCCTGAAGCTCAGGCATGGATTCAGCAATAGCCACCAGAAAGGTAGCCGTCACCACGTACCCGACGCCAGCACAGAAATACGCCAGTTGCAGTATACGGATGAATCGGCTGCGCTCATCCCCGGCACCTTCACCCCCTGTGCGGGGCAAAGCGCAGGCCCGGTAGTCCGGCATCCAGCGCCAGGCAGGAACCAGAAGTGCCAGCGCCACCAACCCGTAGATCACCCATTGCTGATCCCAGGTGAACGGGTCCTTGATCAGCTCGGCCACCACGGCCGTCAGGACAATCCCAAGCCCGATGCCGGAGAAAAACACACCAAGCTCGGATTTCTGGTTGTTTTTGATCAGCCAGCTCATCAGCAGACCGGCACCCAGCAACATACCCGCTGAGGTGCTCAGCCCTGAGATAAAGCGCAGAATGAACCACAACCACACGTTGGTGGTGTACCCCATGAGCACCGTCGAAACCACGGCGACCACCAGTCCGAGCTGGTACAGCCTGACCTTGAGACCGAGATCGCTGATCCGGGTAATGAGCACCGCCCCGGTCAGGTAGCCGGCGTAGTTCACGGTAGCCAGCATGCCGACAACGGATTTGCTCAGCCCCAGCGCAGCAACCATCTCCGGGATCATCGGCGTGTAAGAGAACCGGGCAATCCCCACCATGACCACAACCGAGATCACGCTGGCCGCCAGCACTTTAATGGTTTCTATCGGCTTCACGGGGTGTCCTTGCTTCGGAACGACTTCAGATCAGGCGCGGCCCAGGAACTTGCGCTCCTCCACGTTAATGCGAATGCGATCTCCGGTGGAGATATGTTCAGGCACCTGCACCACCAGATCGGTGGTCAGCCTGGCCGGCTTGGTCCTGGCCGTTGCGGAGCCGCCTTTGACAGACGGATCCGTCTCTTCAATCACCAGTTCAACGGTGGGCGGAAGTGCGAGTGCAACCGGCGAGTCCTTCAACAAGATAACCATAACGCCCTGCGTGTCTTCGGAGATGAACAGCAGCTCTTCGGCAATGGCGTCCCGGTTCAGGCTGTACTGGGTGAAGTCCTCGGTATCCATGAACACGTACTCATCGCCATCCGCGTAGGAAAAGGTGGCTTCCCGGCGCGTCAGGTCAGCCAGGTTAAGCATGTCCGAGTCCTTGAAGGTCTCGTCAAGCTTTTGATTGGTCACCACATCGTACATTCGCATCCGGTACAGGCTGCCACCGGCACGGCCCTGGGGGACCGAGCGCTCAATGTCTTTCACGAAATACACCCGTCCGTCGTATTCAACAGCGGAATTCTTTTTGATCTCACTGGCTCTGGGCATGTCTTCTGTTTCCGTAAAGGGAGTTTCGCTTAACCGTTCAGCCCCAAATGCTCTGAATCCTGCTCAATGCAACGATCCAGAAGCGCCAGGTAATCCGCCTTGGCTTTAACCTTGGTTTCCCGGTGCGCACGCATGTTCAGAGTCTTGAAGTGAAGCGCAAGCCCGGTGGCCCGCTCGGTCAGTTTGTCCTGGGCAACCACCTCATCCAGGAACCCCGCCTCGACCGCGCCTTCCGGGTTGTAGATTTCAGCGTTCACAACCGAGCGGTAGAAATGAGCCGGCGCCAGACGATGGCGGGCAATTTCGATACCGGCATGGTGCATGGTCATGCCAATCGCAACCTCATTCAGGCCCAGCTTGAAGGGTCCTTCGATACCAATGCGATGATCTACGGACAGCAGGATAAACGCCCCCTTGGCAATGGCATGGCCACTGCACGCGCCGATCACCGGCAACGGAAACGCCGCGAGGCGACGGGTCAGTTTGGAGCCGGTAGTTACCAGCGCCGCAGCTTCCTTCGGACCTTTCTGCATTTCCTTCAGATCGTATCCGGCGGAGAAAATGCCCGGCTGGCCGGTGAGGATAACAACGGCCTTGTCCTGCTCCGCACGATCCAGCGCCTGATTCAGGCCCTCAATAACCTCATGGCTCAGGGCATTCGCCTTGCCATTGCTGATGGTGATCGTTGCAACACCGTCTTTCAACTCGTAACCTGCCAGCTCAGTCACCTGCCTTACCTCTCTACCAAAAATTAAAGTGAGCGTTTGTTTACTTAGTCGAACCTGATTGTGGGTCAGCTGCGCCCGAGTTTCAACAATCTTTGCGAGAACTCGAAGGGCATGGCGCTATCAATAATCTTACCCACAAAAACTGTGGATAACTTTGTGGGAACCGCTCGGATAGATGCCTTCAGACCTGCAACCACAGGGCTTCAGGGTTTATGGTGTTTTAATGACCGGCTAAACGATAAACCGTGCGCCAAGGCTACCGGACACCTTTCGCTCGCAGCCACCGGCTGATCTGCGTCGGCCAGAAGGTAAAAGGATTACCTAGAAATCCGACATCACATCCTGCAGATCCCGCTTGAGCTCCTCGGGCTCGGTGATCCAAACGGTTTTATCAAGGCCGGGAAAGACGCCGACATCCAGGCCATCCCTGGTCAGCCCGGGCACCCATTTCCTGAAAAAGTCTGGCAATGAAATACTTCGGGGAGACAGGTCATCGGCACCCTGGGCGTAGTCGGCGGCAAACGCCGGGGCAGGCCAAACGGGCAGGCACGCCACTCCAACAAGTTGCTTTCGGGTAGGTTTCGGAGCCTAACACGGAATCCGGGAAGACTGACTGTAGTACGTTCACGGATGCGGCTCATTGCCTTCTTAACCGGTCGTGCACAACCATGAATCTCAATGCTTTAATTCAGCCCGCAGATGGGCCACTTCGGCAACAGATAGCTCAGCGATATCGGCAATCTCTGGATCATCCAGATTCGTTTTGAGGATCATGCCGCGAGCAACGTCTTCACGACCTTCGCGCCTGGCATCATTTAAAAACGACACCTCGTCTCTTAATGCCCGCTCGCGGACGAACGCCAGACGACGGGCTTCTTCGTCGGCACTGAGCTCACGGATGCGGCTCATTGCCTTTTTAACCGGTTCATGTGCCACATTAGCCATGGTGAGCTCCTCTTGCCAGTGCTTAAAGAAAGTGATCCAGGCCGATAACGGTCCCGGCTCCAGACCGATTCGGTCTGCCTTGTTCAGTTCGATCAGGTTCATCTGCAAAATGTTCCCCAGCGATATGTCCGGCTGGGTTTCGTCACGCATCTCGAACCGCCACACCGCTTGCCGACGTTCGTTCTCAGTTGCAGTGAACAAATCAAAATCCAGCAGGTGCAGCCCGACCGAGGCTCTCAGGTGCTGGTAGTCCTCCCCAGCATCCAGTTGCGTGCCCATAGTACGCGCAAGGTAAAACAAACCGCGCTTATGCCAAGCACCGTACCTGCGAACCTGTATCTCGACATTATAGCAGTGGCCTTCCCCATCCCGAGCCAGGACATCCAGGATAATGTATTTGCCAGTCAGTTCACTGGCTTCGATATTCGGGTTCAGAATATCAACCGACATAATATCCGGAAGATCAGGGCGCAGATCATTAATCAGGTTCACCAACAGATCCGGGGCTTCTGCAAACAAACGCTTGAAAACGTAATCGTTGGTCGGATCGAGTAAGTCGCTCATGAGGCCACCTGAATGAATGACGGTTATTCTACCACACCCCCTCACCTCATCGGATAACACCAAAAACTCAAAAAAACAGGCCAGTCCCAGACCGGCACCCACAGCCAGACCCAGTATCCTTTAACAAAAGTTCAGTGATTGCTGAACGAGTTGGCGTATCGGCAGGAACCGTCAGCTTTCAACCATCCGGGCCCTCAGGCGCGGTAACTGGGCCGGGTAGTTTTCCTGGATGAAGGTTACCAGCCCCTCACGAACCGCACATCTGAGGTCCCAGTTCCGGCTTGAATCCGAAGCGCTCATCAGGAACCGCACCTGCATGGCCTGGTCGCTGGCATCGGTCACCTGCACTGTAGCCACCTTACCATCCCAGAGTCCCGACTGAGCCAGCAACCGGTTGAACTCCTGCCGAAGCGCCTTCACCGGCATGGTGTAGTCCACCCAGATAAATACGGTTCCCAGCAGATCCGCGGTATTTCTGGACCAGTTCTGGAACGGATTCTCGATAAACCACTGCAGTGGAATAACCAGTCGGCGAAGGTCCCAGACCCTCAAAACCACATAGGTGGACGTCACCTCTTCCACCCAGCACCACTCCCCCTGAACGTTCAGTACATCATCTATCCGGAAGGGCTGGGTGAGCGCAATCTGCATCCCCGCCAGCAAATTGCTCAGCACGGGGCGGGCGGCGAAACCCAGAATCAGGCCGCCGACCCCCGCCGATGCGAGCAGGCTGGCACCCATGTGCTGGACGGACTCAAAGGTCATCAGGGCCGCACCCAAGCCGATAATGACAATGAGGATATTCAGGGCGCGAACCAGAAACCGGGTCTGGGTTTCGACCTTGCGGGCGCGCTTCCACTGCCCCTCGAGCACCGGGTTCAGCGCCACGATAACCTCACCAATCGCGGAAGTCAGCCGAACCGCCGCCCAGGTAATCGCCAGAACAAGCAATAAAGTGGTGACTTGCTGCATGGCTGCCATCAACGGCAAATCCGCTGGCGCCGCCTCCAGCGCCCCGGCCAGCACCAGCAGACAGAAGACCACGCCGAGCGCCCGGGCTGCGGCGTCGAGAAACAATCGCAGCACCGTTCCCGGCTCGGAGAAATGGCGAAAGACCGCCAGCGCCAGCCGGTAAACGACATAGGTGGCGGCAACCGCGAGGATCGCCGAGAATCCGGGCCACATCCACGCCTTGAAACCAGCCTCAAACGCTTCCAGCATCAGTCCCCCGCGAGTCCTTGTTCATCTGGGTTGCACAGAAAGAACCGGGGCCGCCCGGGCGCCCGGCTTATGCAAGACTAGACCAGCCCCTGCTCCCGTGCCATCGCCATGGCCGCTTTCGGCCCGGTCCAGCCAGGCGCATCCAGGAAGCAGCGGCTTGTAGGCAGTGAATCCGGGGATGCTGGGCGATCCGTCGGGGCTGACAGATACGATGTGGGATCTGGCTGTTGATGCGCTGGGTGCGCTGGTTATATCCTTCCTGGGCTGGCGTTATCTTAAGTTCCCTGGTGGACGACCATTCCTGGAACGCTGGATAGATGCGCTCATTGAAAGAAACCCAAGGCTTTTCAGGCACTGAGGGGCGGAGAAATAATTGGCGACTTATCCTTGCGGAAGGCCGGGAAAAATGCCCTCATCGCCGCCTTGATGAAACAATGCCCGGTTTATCAAAATATTCAGACGAGTTGTATTGATGGCTTCAAAGCAAGAGCATACCGACCGTTCAAACGGTTTTACCCTGATTGAGCTGGCCCTCGTTATTGTGATCCTGGGTGTTCTTGCGGCATTTGCGCTGCCTCGTTTCGCCTCGCTCTCCTCCGATGCCAGGTTAGCCGCCCTCGACTCACTGGCTGGAACCATGAAAAGCACTATCGGCATTGTGAGAAGCAAAGCCTATGCTCAGGGGCTCTCCCCCGCTGCGAGCAACCCAGGAGGAACCCGGCAGACCGGCTATGTCATCGAGACCGAGGCAGGCCGCTCGGAAGTTGACTGGCGCAACCTGTGCCCGGAAAGCCAGGCTGAAGCCGAGGATTCGCTCACGATGCTGGACTACATCTCGGTCCACGCCAGCGATTCCTCCCTGCAAACCTCTGTCGACAACCGGTACACCCGTGTGGGGTTCTCCCTGCCTTCAGCGTCCAACCCGGGCCAGGGCTGCTACGTGGAGTACGATTCCTTCGGCCACCCGGAGTGCACGGTTACCCAGGTCATATCGGAATGCTGAAACACCCTCAGGGAACCGCCACGGCGCTACCAGCACTGGCTATTCAATCAACCCTGACCGGGGAACCAGGCAGTTCATCATCGTTATGGACAAGTCCCGAAACACGGCCTGCGAGGCAATCACACCGGGAAACCTGTCATAGATCATTCGCCGACAGCCTGATGTGCGGGCTTCACTCTCGCTGGCGCAGCGGGAGTGAAGCTCTGACCCTCCACCCTGGCCGGTCGCATCGGCGCATAGCTCGGGAATCTGCGAAACAACCCAATCGACGGCCGCACTGCGCTCCACCGGATTGGCCGCCAGGTTGATAAAGCGGCTGGCATCGATTGGCTCTGGCGGTTCGCGGGTCTGCTCCCAGAGAACAAACAGCAGGGCAGCGGATACCAATACAACAGTGACCGTGGGAAACTTCATGGGCGCCTTTTCAATCCGGTGAACCAGGCCGCCGATGATAAACGCTCAGGCATGTTCTGTCCCGGTTTCCTATACTGTCTTTGAATTCACACCCATGGTCCGTCCGCGGAAAACGATTCCATCAACAAACTAACCGGGAGTTTTGGCAAATGACCACACTGATCGTTGGTCTGGTTCTGTTTCTCGGCGTGCATTCGCTGTCCATCGTCAACGAACCGCTGCGTAATCGACTGCATGCGTCCCTCGATGAAGCTGCGTTTAAAGGCCTCTACTCGCTCGCCTCCCTGATTGGCCTGCTGCTGATCATCTGGGGCTACGCAGCCGCCCGCATGGACCCAACCGTGATCTATACGCCGCCGGGCTGGCTTAGGCACCTGGCCATGCTGCTGTTGATTCCGGTGTTTCCGCTCCTGTTTGCCACCTACTTCCCGGGCAAAATCAAGGCAAGGCTCAAACACCCGATGCTGGCTGCGGTTAAACTCTGGGCGCTGGCTCACCTGCTGGCCAACGGCATGCTGCAGGACCTGCTTCTGTTCGGCTCCTTCCTCGCGTGGGCCGTGGCCGACAGGATTTCCATGAAGCACAGAACCCAGCGACCGATTCCCACATTACCGGCCAGCAAGGCGAATGACCTTATTGCAATTGTCGGCGGCCTTGCGGTGTATGTGGTGACGGTATTCTGGGCGCACCAGTGGCTGTTTGGCGTGGCGCCGGTGTGATCGGGCGCTGACCCGTGGATCAGCGCCCCTGGGCGCCCCGGCGCAACCAGTCATGGACGAAGGCAAGCTTGCGTTGCGCCATTTCCGAGAGCACGAAGGGGTAAAGGTCCGGCAGGCCCATGGAACGGTTCACGTGATTGACCCGAATGGCCAACGACGCTGCGACATGAATCAGCAACGCAGTATCGGGCTCTGAGTATGGGTCCCAGCCGGGCTGTGGCCATTCGGGCGACGTCAGACCGGATGCCACAAAACTGTCGGTGATGTCGCTCAGGTGCAACAGGTGGGCTGCGGTTTCAGCCCAGTCCTCGTGCGGATGGGCCGACGCATAGCTGGTCAGGTAAAACAGCCTCCAGTCATCCGGCGGGCCTTGATGATAGTGCCTCTGAAGTGCTGCGGGGTAGTCAGCGCGCTCATCACCAAACATCTCCCGGAACGCATCCAGAAAATCCTCCCGAAGACTCAGGCGCCACCAGAGCATATGCGATATTTCATGGCGCATGTGGCCCACCATGGTTCGGTATGGCTCTTGCAGGGCCTGCCTTCTGGTGGCTCGAACCACGGGGTCAGCCTCGGCAACACTGATTGTCACCACACCGTTTGCGTGCCCCATGGCAACAGGGGTCAGCCCCTCCGCAAGCATATGGAAAACCGGGCGCGTCCCCGGATCTTCCGGCCGGAACCAGTGCCAGCGGCCGAGATTGTCCAGCACCCAGCGCTTGGCCGCCTCGGTTTCGGCCCAGTTCGATATAGCATCCGGAATATTCGGATCCGGAGCCAGAGCCGTCATCGCGCAGGAACGACAAAACGCCCCCTGCTCTGGCGCGATCCAGTTGCAACCGATGATCTCCCGATTCACACAAAAGGGCGGCATGGGGAGGAACGCCCTTGCCTGGGGGTCATAAGCTACAGGGACGCCCTCTGCGGTGGTCAGGTTGTCAAACCACAGATTACCGGAACCAACCGGGTTGGAATAAACCTTCATTGAGCTGGAGCTCCTTTTGAACGGCAGTGTGCAAAAAAACGGACCGCCGCTTTGCCGAACCTATACCCTAAAGCAAAGAAACACCAGCCAGGAATTCGTTATCCAGGCCCCGCTGCACCGGAAAGCGCGGCAACAGACCCATTCCCGCTCCTCCTGACAGATAACAGACTGAAGATAAGTAACCGGGTATCACGGGGCAAAACCGCTTCATCGCGCCCCCTAAAACTGACGACTCCCGCGCAGCAAAATTTGAATGTCATCAATACTATCGTCTCCGTCCAGCGGGAACGCAAAATCCAGGTGCAGCATCCGCTGCACTTCAATCCGGCTGGATGCCAGCCGCAGACCGAAGCCCACGTCTTTCAGTATGCCCTCATCAGGGCCATTATTCCGGCCTTCGGTGAACCAGGCCCGACCCACATCCGTGAACAGAACCCCACCCACTCGAAACAGCTTGAAGGGATGCCAATCCGGAAAATAGCGGCGCTCCAGAGTCCAGAGCACCCGGCGATTGCCCTGCTGATACTCGCTGGGATAACCGCGCAGGCCGTTTTCACCACCAATAAGCAGCTGTTGGTCCGCCGTCAGGTTGTGGGCAGCCGTGAAAGCAAGGCTGGTGTACCAGCTGTTCCAGCGTACCGCGCCACCGTGAAAGTACTGAACGCTCACCGTTCCCACCAGGTTTTCCACACGGTCTTCATCAAGCCGGTAAGTGCCGCTCTGGCTCAGGCCATAACTGGCGTAATTGGCATCCGTAGCAAAAAGCGCATCCTCAAAGCCCATGTTCAGCACCACCCTGTCCTCGGTGGCGCCAAGCCCTGAGCCGGAGTAACCCAGCTCCGTTCGCCACACGAATCCGTCCCGCACATCCTCCACCCGTTGCAGTCGGGTCAGGTTGGTCATTTCCCTGAAACGGTTCTGGCGGTAATCAAAACCAATCCAGGGGTAACTGAGAGTTCGGTTTTCGGGAAGAATGTCCAGATCCGGTTCGCTGGGCAGCCGCTGGAAATCCAGAGCATCGTATCGATAGCCCGCCAATAGACGGAACTGCCGGTCGTCCCGCTCCCCCAGCCGCCACCCACCATCAATGCTGAAAAATTCCTGGCTCCGCCGGTAATCTGCAATAGCCTCTGCAGCAACGTAACGGGATTCCTCCCGAACATCGTCGATACCACTCAGGCCAAAGCGCCAGTTCGAAACCTCACTGAAGAACGGTCGCTCCAGATAGGCACTTCGGCCCCGGCCATCGCTGCGTTCATCGAACGAAAACCCTGCCTGCCAGTGCGAGCCCAGCACGTTCGGATCGTCGAAAAACAGGCTGGTCCCGGAGCGGTCGGGATCCTTGGCGTAGGAGATCCCCAGGCTTTTGCCAGACCCGATAAAGTTAGGATCAGAGAGCCCGAGGTTGGTGGTGTTCTCACCGCCGGACCGGGACACCCCGGCGCTCGGGAAAAGTGTCCAGGTATCCCGCGTGAGCACACCCACTTCAACCTCGTTACCGCAAACACGGGTTACACCCACCCATGCCGCAGTCAGATAGTCCCGCTGGCGCAGCACCCGTTCGGATTCTGAAATAAGTCCTGGCTCGTAAATATCGCCCTCTGCAAACATCAGTTGTGAACGCAGGGCCGACTTCCAGGTCGGTGTATTGAGCGTGTTCAGGGTTCGATAAAGAGCATTGTCCTGCTCGGGGTCGCTGGTATCAAAGATGGGCCGGCGAATGATACGGATACTTGCAACCCGCGCACCCTCCGGGATCACCAGATCGCTTTGGCGAGCCAACTGGTCACGGGGTTTATCGAGGTCGATGGCCTCTGGCTGGACATCGCTGACGACGCAGTCCTCACGGGTCAGCTCTGCCTCGGCGCAGGGTCCCAGAAGTACGAGTCCAGAAATAATGAGCGCCCGCCGGAAAGCCACACCGCCCTCTACAACGTTGGGCATGGCCGGGTCATTCTCCGGAGGACTCCCCGGTGAGCGCGCTCAGATGAAACGCGATAGCTTCCTCCACCGCAGCAAATTCGGTACCGGCGTTCACATCGGGCGCGTGATCCAGAATGCGCTCATCATAAACCAGAGTGACATCTCTTTTTGCTGACACGTGAATCTCCACGATTACCCATGGAAGTGCGCCACAGCCCTTGTGCAGTCGGCACGATCTCCAATCAGCATAGACCAGCGTCACCCTGCTGTCAGCGGTCGGGCGGCCTCCAGGCCGGAACATCCTCCTGTTTCGGTTCTTCCCAATCCCGCTGCATGGCGCTGCTTAACGCCTCCTCCAGCGTCATAAACAACTCGCTGTAACGGGGGCTGAACCGGATACCTTCCTCAATTTCTTTCCATGCCTCGAACAACTCATCCTCGTGGGCTTTCTCATTATCCAAAAAGCCCAGGTCACCTGCCGGGCACGCATCGGATGCACACCCATAGCCGTCAGTGCGTGGCCGCCAAGTTCAAGAGCTGAGTGGTAGGTTTCACTCACCACACCATCCGCGCCCGCTTCCCTCAACTGGTATCCGTGACCACGGTCAAAGGCACGGGCAAGCACCCAGACACCGGGAAAAAACTGCTTCACGTGCTCCACCATCCACACCGCCCGATCACGGTCGTCAATGGCCACCACCACCAGCAGGCGGGCCTGCTCTATACCGGCTGTCTCCAGCAAATCCGGTCGGCTGGCATCCCCGAAGAAACTCTTGATATTGATCTGCCTGAGGTTCTCGATCTGCTCTCTCTCATGGTCCAGCGCCACAATTGGAACATTGTTGGCACGCAACAAACGGCAGACGATCTGCCCGAAACGACCAACACCGGCCACAATCACCGGCGCCTGCTCATCAATCGCATCAGCCTCCCGATCATCGTTCTTTGAACGCCGATAACGCGGCAGCACTATCCGGTCGTAGACAATGAACAGCAACGGCGTAAGAAACATGGAGAGCGCAACTACCAGCGAAAGACCCTGGGACGTCTCCACAGGAATCACGTGGTTCTGGACGCTGTAAGTCAGCAGAACAAAACCAAATTCACCCGCCTGAGCCAGACCCAGTGTGAACAACCAGCCATTGCTGCCATGGACCCCAAAAAGCAGCGCCAGGCCAAGCAGAATCACCGCCTTGACAGCAATGACCGCAACCGCAAGGGAAACCACCGTGCCCCATTGCGCAAACAACACGTCAAAATTGATTCCGGCGCCAACGGTGATAAAAAACAGACCCAGCAGCAGGCCCTTGAACGGCTCGATATTCGCCTCCAGCTCATGCCGGAATTCGCTGTTGGCCAATACCACGCCTGCCAGAAATGCACCCAATGCGGGAGACAGGTTGACCAGGCTCATGAGGGCAGCAATTCCGATGATCAGCATCAATGCCGTCGCGATGAAAACCTCTCGCAATCCTGACTGCACCACATAGCGGAACAAAGGCCGGCTCAAATAGTGACCACCAACGATTACCGCTCCGATGGCAGCCACCACGACTAGCCCGTTAGCCCAGCCCGGAAGACTGGCCACCAGGCTCAGGCTACTGCCAGGATCATCAGAGGGGCCCGCAGCGTCTTTCAGTTCCGGCAGAGCCAGCAAAGGGATAAGCGCAAGTATGGGAATAACCGCGATGTCCTGAAACAGCAAGACTGAGAAGGCACTGCGCCCCCCTTCGGTTCTGACCAGTCCCTTCTCGTTTAGGGTCTGCAATACAATCGCGGTGGATGAGAGTGCAAAGATCAACCCCACTGCAAGCGCCGTCTGCCACCGGAGCCCAAGCCATGCGGCCACCGCCATACCGGCTACTGCCGTCAACACCACCTGAAGTCCGCCAAGGCCGACGAGACGAACCCTCATGGCCCAGAGCGCCTTGGGATCAAGCTCCATGCCGACCAGGAACAGCATCATGACCACACCAAACTCGGCGAAATGCTGAATGGTGTCCGCTTCCTGACCGACCAGCCCTGTCACCGGGCCGATCACCACACCCGCAACCAGATAGCCGAGCACGGAGCCCAGGCCAAAACGTTTTGCCAGGGGCACGGCGATCACCGCGGCAACCAGTTAGATAAAGGCCTGAATGAAGTAGACAGTCATGGGTTTTTCCTTGATTTGGATTCAGTCAGGCTGCGGATTTCGCAGGCGACCGTCCCTGGCAGATCTGTTTAGCGTAGACCCTGGAATGCATCTTTCACATGCGATGCAAGGGCATCATTCAGAGGGTTGGAACCCCGACGTACCAGCGCCAGTTGATAAAAGCCAATTGCCGGCAGGCTATCCCCGGCAATCTCTTTCAGCGGTGGATGTATCAGGCTTTTCGGAAACGGCGCTACGGCGAGATCAGCCAGCATGGCGGCTTCCTGCCCGGAGCAATGCTCGCAGGTGTAGGCAATTCTGTATGGCACACCGGCTCTGTCGAGCGCCCGAAGAGTCATCCGGCGCCAGGCACACCCTTCATGAGCCATGGCAATTGGCAGTGGCGAACGCTGGAAGGCTGACGACCCTTCCCGAGCGGCCCAGACCAGTGGCTCTTCATGAACCACCTCACCGCGGGTAATACCGCCCTCGTCCGCCACTGTCACCAGAGTCATATCCAGCTCACCAGCGTCCAGAAGAGCCAGGTTTTGCTTGCTGGAGCCGACAACCACATCGACCAGAACCGCCGGGTAAGATCTCGCGAATTCCGCAAGTACCTCTGGCAGAATCCGGGTACCTACGTCGTCGGAGGTGCCGATACCCACTTTCCCCTCAAGCGCCGGTGAGATGAAGTGCCGCACTGCCTCCTCATTTAACCGCAACAACCGGCGGCTGTAATCGAGTAGAGTCTCACCCTCAGCCGTCAAAGTGACGCGCCGTGGTTCACGAATGAACAGCGTTCTGCCCAGATTCTGTTCGAGCTGCTTGATTTGCATGCTAAGGGCCGAGGGCGTCCGGTGCACCAATCTCGCCGCACTGGTAAAAGTGCCGCACTCAGCAATGGCAACGAAGCTCCTGAGTACATCGTTATCGAGTAGCGGAATCTTCACGGAAGGACCTCTTGTGTCGGTTTCTGGCGTGAAACTGACTTAAGCATAACTGAACGAGATATTAAATTCTTTTCGTTTGATTGAAGGCATAAAGAGTTCCAGAATAACGGCTGTTGGCACCCGCGTGCGAGTAAAACGAAATCTCCAGGCGAGCTGCTGCAAGCCATTCACCCACAGTCGGGGCCGTCGATATGTTGAACAGAACAGAGCAACAGGCAACCGCCGCAATGCAGCCGATCACCTCATGGATTCAGGGGTACTCAAAACGCCAGCAATTCCGCCGGATCGCGCAGTCATTGCTGAAGGAAAAGGATGACACCCTCTCAGATCTCGGCTACGACCGCCACGATCTGGAAGGCGCCCTGCACCTTCCCATCAGGAGTGACGCGGTGCAATACATTGAGGCGCGTCGCTCCAAGCGCGCCCTGGAAGCCCGGCGGGCAAAAAGCCACCGGCTCGTGGGCTAGCAACCTGTCGGACTTAAGGCTGATCTACTGCGCCGGCCAATTGAGAGAAACGAACCAGTTCGAAGTCGCCTGACAGCGCATCGGCCAGATGGCGGATGTGCTCAGGCGTGATTTCACAGCAGCCACCAACCACGCGGGCACCATCGTCCAACCACTGCCTCACTTGCACTGCGTAGGCCTCTGGCGAAATATCTGGCCGGGCTTCGAGTGCGTCTACCAGCGCCCCGCCAGCCATAGGCTCAACCGTTTTGAAGGTGTTGGCGTAACCGCCAGTACAGGGATACAGCACGGCCAGCTCGGGCATTGCCTTCGAAAGCACTTCTGGATCACAGCAGTTCAGCATGATGGCCGTTGGTGCGAACGCCTTGGCCGCTTCGACAGCCTGCGCAAGCGTTTCCCCGGACCGGAGGTTGCCATCAGTTTCCAGCCGGAATGCCACACCAAAGGGCTTGCCTGACTCACTGGCGGCCGCACAGGCGGCTTTCGCCTCGAGGATGTTGGTCATGGTTTCGATGAGAAAGACATCCGCACCGGGCTGCAGTTTCACGAGTGTGTCGTACTCTGCCTTCAAATCATCGAATGATCGGGCTGGCTGGCCCCTATAGCTACCAACCAGAGGCGGCAGGCAACCGGCGATATCAACGTTTGCACCAGTTATCTCGATGGCGCGTTGCAAAACCTCAAATGCCTTTCGGTGAATCGCTTCTATCTCATCACCGATGCCCTCCCTGGCCAGACGGGTCGGGGTTGCGGCGTAGGTATTCAGTGTCAAGGTCCGAGCCCCCGCCCGAATAAAATCAACATGAACATCGGTAACAAGCTCCGGCTGCTCCCGCATCACCGCCACTGACCAGAGCAGCGAGGTGACAGTCGTGGCCCTGCGATAGATTTCCTGGCCCAGGCCGCCATCAAGAAGTGCAACAGATTTCATAGGGTACTCATCAGGGTATAACAATATTAAATCGGCCCTGAGGCTGATCCAGCATGCTGAAGAAGCCTATCAGGTCGAGCTTACTTCCCTCAAAGCTGATCTCGTCACTGAACAGAAGTTCCTTCAGCCCTGCCTTGCCGATCAACAAATCCACGAACAGCGGCCGGGTCAATCGCAGGGTGGCATCAGCCGGCGTGTCCTCGCTGGTCAGGCGGTTGTGCAACACCGAATTTCGCAAGGTCAGCAGGTAGCTTTCCTCAAGGTCCGTGAAGGTGATCTTGATAGTAGCGCTTTCGCCTTCCGCGTCCTCGGCTTTGAGCCGAACGGCCATACTATCGAAGAACAACGCCACCGGCGTGTTGAGCAGCACCTCTCTCATCATGGCTGGCCTGAGGCCTTCGTCCGGCGAGCCGTGACGCAATTCATAGGCGCCGGTCAGGTAGAAGTCCCGCCACGGCGCCGACTCCGCCTGGTAACCGAGCTGGTCGTAGACACTGGCCAACAGCCGTTTCGCGTCGTCGTTATCCGGCTCGGCGAAGACAACGTGGTTGAGCAATTCCGCAAGCCAGCGGTAGGTATCCCGGCCCTCGGCCGCGTCCATATCGGAAGCCGCCTCAAAATCCTGCAGGGCTTTTTCCAGAACCTTTTGGGCACCGCCCATCATCTCGACATACCGTTTTGCCGAGTCACTTTCGGGCAGCGGGTTGAGCTGTGCCGGGTTGGCGGTAAACCAGCCCAGGTAATGCTGATATACCGCCTTGGCATTGTGGGACACGGTGCCGTAGTAGCCCTGGTTATGAAAATCCTCGTTCAGCGCAGGCGGCAATTGCAGTTGCTCGGCAATCTCCCTTGGCGTGGCGCCACGGTTCATCAGACGCACCGTTTGGTCATGGATGAATTTGTAGGTATCCCGCTGCACCGCCAGGAAATCCTGGATATTCTCCTGCCCCCAGAGCGGCCAGTGGTGGCTGCCAAAGTATACTTCCGCTTCCGTGAATCGGTTCTTCGCTTCATCAATAAAGCTACTCCAGAGCCTGGCATCGCGAACCTTCGCGCCCCGGAGGGTATAGAGATTGTGCATGTTGCGGCTGACCAGCTCGGCACCACAGAACGCTTTCTGCTCTGGCAGGTAGAACGTGAACTCGGCAGGCGCTTCGGAACCGGACACCACCTGGAAAACCATCGGAACGCCGTCCACCGTAAGCTCAGTCCCCGTCTCACTGACCAGGTCGGTAGGTGGGGCAAAGCCAAAGGTACCGAAGGCAGGTCCTTTACCCAGGCCGGTACCAACATGGCCTCGCACATTTCTCTCCAGACGCTTGCCATACATGAACATGGCGCGGCGGGTCATGGCAGGGCCAGCGATGATGTTCTCGCTCGTGGCCTCTTCCTCGAAGCCCGCTGGCGCGATGACGCGCAGGTTAGCCCTCTCTTCATCGGAGAGGTGCTGGAGAATGCCCTGCACGCCACCAAAGTGGTCGATATGGCTATGGGTAAACAGGATCGCCCGCACCGGTTTTTCACCCAGGTGTTCCCGGGCAAACAGGAAGGCCTTGCTGGCAGTTTCCCGGGCAGTCAGTGGGTCCACCAGAATCCACCCGGTATCACCCTCGATAATCGACATATTGGCCAGATCGTAACCCCGGATCTGGTAAAGCCCATCGGTGACCTCGAACAAACCATGAATGTTGTTCAGGGCCGCCTGGCGCCATAGGCTGGGGTTCACCGAGGCAGGCGCATTTTCACCCTCACGGTCGATAAAGCCATAGTCCGGCATATTCCAGACCTCACCGCCCTCAAGATGATCAATCACCAGGTCCGGATCCTGGGCAATCAGCCCTCGCCGTGCGTTCTCAAAATCGCCACGGTTGTCGAAGGGCCGTTGGTCAAGCACCTGCTGATTGGCCTGGCCGGTGCTGGCCGTTGGCGCGCTGTGCCCGGCACTGTTGGCTTGAGGGAAATTCGGACCGGTATCACACCCGGCGATGGCCAGCGCAATACCGAACAGCGGAACCAGGAGAAGCTTTCCAGGTATAGACATGGAGAAACCTATTGATCTGTGTTTATTGATTACCCCAAAGTTTACTCCGGTATCAGCCCGAGTCCCGTATCAGTCAGCCAAAATACTCCTGCATCCAGTCAAACAGCATGCTGGCAGTCATGTCGGCAACAGCCATCTGTTTGAAATCATTGCCCACTTCATCCTCTATGGTGACGAACTGAAAAAGAACCGCTCCCGGCTGCTCATCGTGCAGTATCAGCGTGATCCTTCGGCGAGTGCGCAGACAGTCAATGGTCATCACATCTGCCGGTATACCCGCATCACGCATACCCCGGCGAACCTCCACAACCGGGTTGATGTGCTGGTGGGTTGCCTGAATGCGGGCATGGGCATCGCTGGCAAGGTCGGACAAGGTTTTGAGGGCATCTTCAGACATTGGGCAGATTCACTCCGGTTATTCATAGACATCATGCAAAGCCAGCATTTTGAAGTCCGGGACCACACCCAGTCCAGGGCGGTCGCTGAGCGTCATACGCCCCCCGGATACCTCCGGAGCGCCGGTCGCAAGCTGAGTGGTGTTGTAATTATGGAGATCGGTCGTATTGAGCAACGCCCTTGCCGGGGTGCTTGCCGCCAGATGCGCGTAAGCAGCTGTTGCGATACCACTGCCCCAGGCATCTTCAATCGTCATGGGTATTCCAGCATCCACGCACACATCCCGGATAACGCGGGAAGGTGTCAGGCCGCCAAATTTGCTGACTTTCAGCGCAATGGCGTCTATGGCGTCATCCCGCAGGGCCCGCTGTAAATCGCCAAGAGAGTTCAGGCTCTCATCCAGCTTGACAGGGTGCCGCACTCGCTGCCTCACTGACAGACACTCCTCGTACTGGCGGCAGGGCTGCTCCAGATACAGATCTACGCCCTCAACCGCGCGGGAAAAGCGCAGCGCCTGGTCCCGGCGCCATGCTGCATTAATGTCGCCAATCCAGAGCTCATCGGGTTGCTTCAGCTTGCTCAGGGTTCGAACCAGCTCAATATCTTCATCAACGTCGTGCCCGAGCTTGATCTGAATATGGCGAATACCCTCTGAGCGGAATTGGCGCAGCGACGCCTGCATCTCAGCCGGTTCTGCCAGGGGAACTATCCTGTGCAAAGGCATGGAGGGCGTCTGCAGGCCACCAAGCAGAGTATAGACCGGAAGGCCGGTCGCCTTGCCGAGAAGGTCCCAGCAGGCGATATCAATGGCTGCCTTGGCAACAGCCTGGCCGGTAAGAGCCTGATTCATCCGCTCATGAATCGCTGAGATTTGCCTCGGATCCTCTCCGATCACCGCGGGCGCCAGCAAGGACAGGCAGGCCGGAATTCCCTCGGCAAACGCTGGCATATAGTTGGGGCCGCAGGGACAAACCTCTCCGTAGCCTTCCAGGCCCGTGTCCGCCGTTAAAACCACAACTGTGCTGGTGAATACCTGATGGGAACGGCCACCGGCAAAGGCGTAGGCCTTGCCGGTGTATTCAAGATCTGCAGTGTAAGCTGCAATACCGGCGATGCGCATGACTGTCCCCGAGTTCTGACCCAACTGATCGATGGTACATCCAATTGAAGTGTAGTCCCCTAATCCGGGTATAACGCCTTTTGCAGGTTCAGCCCTCTGGAGCAAACACTAAGCCCCCATTCTGTTGAGTCAGTTCTCAGCTTTCCTGAAGCACTCAGCAAGTTCAGCAGCGAGAAAATCGAACACCGTCCGAACCCGGAGGTTCATCCTGAGTTCCCGGTGCGAGACCAACCAGACATCGCCACCGAACAGTATATCCTCAAAGACTTTCTCAACTCGGGGCTCGGCATCGCCCAGCTCAAGCGGCATCACTCCAATGCCGATACCGGCCCGGGTCATCTGCCAATGCACCAGATGACTGTCTGTACGGGCAACAAAGTGCTCCTCTCCCAGCTTGATACCGCGCTCCGCCAGCGCACTCATGTACGCCCCGTTATTCGACACGAAGCCGATGAACCGGCCTTCCCGGAGCTCCTCAGGAAAAGGGGATGGCAAAGTCGTCAGTATTTCCGGTGTGGCGTAAAGAGTGGCTGAGAACTGCCCCACCTTACGAGCAATAAGATCGGGTTCTGTCGGCCGAAAGTTGCGGATGGCGATGTCTGCCGCCCGGCGCCGAAGATCACTGGCTTCGTTGGAGGCAACCAGATCGATGCGAATTCCCGGGTACTCATTGCGAAGCTTGTGAAGGATGGGAGGCAAAATGTAGGCGGCCGTGATTTCCGATGCCGAAATCGCAATCTCGCCCTCAATGGAAGTTGCTCGCCCCGTTGCCGCCAGCGACAGACCGCTAGCAGCCTCGCCCATCGCCCGAACGTAGGCAAGCAATTCCAAACCGTTCTGCGTTAACTCCAACCCCCGACCTCCACGCTCGAAAAGGACTGTGGACAGCTCCTCTTCCAGCGCCGAGACCTGCCTGCCAAGGGTCGGCTGCGAAATCCCCAGAGCCTTTGCAGCAGCGGATAAAGAGCCTTCCTCGGCAGTCACAAGAAAGGCCCGAGCCCGGTTCCAGTCGAAGTTAACAGATCGCCAATTCATTCACTTATGCATATCAGGAATACGAATATGACGATACTACCAACAGAATTGCAGAGATAGAATGGGCCCCAGTGACTTAAAGCAGCCAGTCCACAGAGGAAACCCCATGAATTCGTATGTCAATTTCTGGAACCGCAGCGCCGCGCGCTACGCCCGACGCCCCATCGCGGACCAGAACGCCTATCTGAGAAAGATCGCCCTAACACAGAAATACCTCCATTCAGAAATGGATGCCCTGGAATTTGGTTGCGGCACGGGATCGACAGCGCTGATCCACGCTCCCAAAGTCCGCAGCTATCTTGCGACAGACGCGTCTGCCCGGATGATTGAGATTGCCCGGGAAAGCTTGGCAGAACAACCGACCGGCAATCTCAATTTCCAGGTTGCCACCCTTGACGACCTGCAACAGCGGCAACAGACATTCGACGCCGTATTGGGCTTAAACATACTGCACCTCCTCGAATATCCAAAGTCGGCAATCGAGCAGGTCTTCGGCATGCTAAAACCCGGCGGTGTCTTTATCAGCAACACCGCATGCCTTCAGGACACCTGCCCCTACCTCAAACCCGTCGCCCTGTTGGCCAGACTGCTGCGCGTCGCCCCCTTTGTGAATTTCCTGTCCCGCGAGGAACTGGAATCTGATCTTGAGCGTGCCGGGTTCCAGATTCAGTACCGCTGGGTCCCCGAGAAGTCAAAAGATGTATATTTCCTGATCGCCACTAAGCCGAAGTAAAATCGGAACCCTCAGAAAAAGCGTAGTTGCAACCAATGAAAAGATCCCTGCTCATAGTTGTATTAGTCACCATTGCGGCCGGATGCAGCCACAGGGCAGTCTATGACAACGTGCGCATACACCAGCGAAACGAGTGCGCAAATAAACCGCCGTCGACCTACTTTGAATGTATTGAACGCGCGAACAAGTCCTATGAGGAATACGAGCGGGAGAGAAAAGAAGTGTTGGAAAAGCCGGAATCTGATGCCAAGCTTCCATAGACTATCGGAATACCGCGCACATCTGCGCATTACAGGGAATAATCCAATGGGAAGCTCAAAACTGGTCGGTATCGTTCTACTCGTAGTGGGCATTGCCCTGCTCTACTTTGGATACCAATCGACACAGTCTCTCGGTAATCAACTGACTGAAACCGTCACAGGCCGCTTTACTGACGACACCATGTGGTATCTGATCGGCGGCGCCGCCGCAACTGCGGCAGGCGCTTTTCTGGCATTCGTCAGGAAATAAATCCACTCGGCTGTTCCGTCAGAAATCCACTAGTGTCCCGTCCGGCTAATTCGCGAACCTACTGAGCCACTGAGGGCCTTGAGAGCAAGGCGCGGTGGTGAAGGTTTGGTGGTTCCAAATCGAGGCGGCGCAACGCGGCTATCAAGGCCCTCAGTGGCTCCCGAAGGGCGTAGCGCTGAGGCCTCTGGCCGGTGTTGCCAGCCCTTGATGAGGAACCACCACACCTGCAGACAGGCGCCTTGGCCAGAGGCCTCAGCGCTACGCAGTAGATTAGCGAATTAGCCAGACGGGACACTAGTCTCGGCGTCGCCTGGTCCTGACCAGAAACCAACTGGCCAGGACCAGCGCCCCGAAAACCGTATAGCCCAGGGTGAAAACCCAGTCCGGTGCGCTGTAATACAGGATGGATTGCAGCCAGTGCTGAATGAATGATCCCTCATAGCCCGCTTGCCCCGCCTTCTCCCGAAGTGCCATTTCCCACGCTGTGAGTGGGCAAAGCACGCCCAGCCAGGATTGCAGAACGACGATACCTATGACAATCAGGTGGCTCAGCCGGAACCAGAAATTGCGCACCCACCGCCATCCAAGGAAATGACCAACGAACGTCGCCACCAAGCCCAGAATGACGAAGGCAACCAGCAGGGTATGCAGGATCAGGAGCAGGTCTGCCAGTACCAGAAGCCATTGGGTGCCCATAGTCAATCTCCAAAAACTGCCGTACTCCCAGTTTTCGCCTATTCCAGGGGCACGTCAATCTACCAGAGAGTGATCAATGAGCTATGCGCCACCCCCAGCCAGGCTCGGATTCTTCTACCCAGGCCATGCAGCCGAAGATGACGACCCCTGATGGGGTCGATGGTAGAGCCTCCGGCCCAGGTCACCCTTAATCCTCACAGTTGATAAAATAAAGGAAGTTCAACCAAGAAACTCGCGACGCTTTCCCAACCAGGCGGACTGGAACAACTACAGATCATCAACGGCCCAGATCCTGGAGAACCGGGGCCTTGGGCCCTGGGAAGTGCGGGTTCGAATTCACGCCAGCTCCCTCAACTTTCACGATTACGCCGTAGTCGTTGGCGCCACACCTACCGAGGATGGCCGCATCCCCATGGTCGACGGCGCAGGTGTGGTTGAAGCGGTCAACGCCAACGTGAGCGAATTTAAGGCTGGAGACCATGTAATTGAAGTGGCAGCCGGGCACACTAGCCTGAAATGATTTGCGCCACTTTTCTCGGGGCCAAAGAAGCTGAGCCAGTTTCTTCAGAACTTTTGGTCAGACCACACCACGTGATTTTTAATATTAATTGTTATCATTTACATTAACTAAACGGGTAGGTATACTGTCGCCGCTAATCCAAAGCCTCGTTGTAGGCATCCATTTAGATAGATGGCGGAGATATCATCGTGAAAAAAAAACGGCTTTTGTTTTTGGGCTTGCGGGTAGTCTGACGACACCCATCGTTATTGCCGACGAGACTCGTAATAACGATGAGCAGCTATGGCAGGTAATCGAAGAGCAACAGGCGCGAATCGAGAGCCTGGAAGAGTCAATGAAGGCATCTGACTCAAGCCAGGCTGATGACAATGCCTCCGTGCGGTCCGGCGCCAGGGACTTCCATATCGGTGGTTATGGCTCCATTCGTGCAGAGACCAACAACCTGGACGCCGATCAAGACACCTTTACTTTTCGTCGCATTGTGCTGACTGGCGACGGGAAGATAAACGACCGCCTTGAGGCTTACTTTGAGCTGGAATTTGAGCGGTTTGGCGAAATTGAACTGGAAAAAAGTGCTTCGGCAGGAGCTGATGGCTTCTCCGCAGGCCAGGCAATTGAAGGAACAAATGGCTCAGAAATATCGATGGAACAGGCCTGGGCAAGATACCGCGTCAATGACAGCGTCAATCTGGATATGGGAGCGCTGCTGGTTCCCTTGGGCCGCTTTAATATCAATCATGACGATAACCAGTGGAATTTGACCCGCCGCACGCTGGTAGACAGGGGGGCACCCGTCCTGCCAACCAAGGCGGCATGGCCGGAACTGGGGCTTGGTTTTTCGGGACTTGTGGAAACTCAGGCTGGCCTCGTTGACTATAGACTTTACGCAGTAAACGGCGTCAATCTCGACTTCGCATTTGAGGGCGAAGTGGCGGCGGAGCCTAACGGCAGTTCAACGGTGGGTGTCAGTAAATTTGAAGCTGAGTTTGCCCCTTCCCGTGGGGGATTCTCCAACGATCTAAACGGCAATAAGGCCATTACCGGCCGGCTGGCCCTGTTGCCTCAATCTGGTCAGGAATTAGCGATTTCTGGATATTACGGTCGCTATACGCCGGATTTTATGGATTCTGAATCAGTGTGGTCCGTTGCCCTTGATGGGCTTCACAGCCTCGGCGGATTTGAAATCGAATACGAGGTAGTCCACACCGACTGGGGCAACATTGATGATGTTGCTGCTAGCTTCGCCAGTGCCGCTATAGACAAGGAAGTGGAAGCAAAAGTAGGTGCAGAAGGCGGTGAGACCACAGAAATCGTCAGCGAGATCACACTCGGTGGACTCGCTGAAAGCCGCACGGGTTATTGGATAGAAGCTCGTTACCCGTTCTGGCCGGAAGCGCTCGATAATACCTTTTTAGGGCGTGGTTTCAGTAATCCCTCTCTCGAACCGACCGTTCGGATGGAGCAGGTTGTTATTCGCAACCGGGTAACCGGTATTGAGTTCTCCAATCGTCAGGTCACCGAGCTCGACAAAGAGGAAAGTTCTATTGTTAATCGCGCTACCGTTGGTCTGGCCTATCGTCCGGTCCCAGACTGGGTGATTTCATTTGCCACAGAATATACCTGGACTGACGAACAAACACTGGCCGGTTTAACCAACTTTATTCCTGCCGGTGAAAATGAAAACAGCGTTTTAGCGTTCTCGACGGGCGTAGCCTACACCTTCTAGAATGCCTTGTTGCCGGGGCCAGGCGTGTGTATCGCGCCTGGCTCAGAATTTATTGATAAGGTTATCCTCATGAGTTACCCACTCAGGCTCGTGCACCTTCTGCTTTTAGTCACTTTTCTGCCGGTTCCAATACACGCCTTGGCTGGTGAGGTTTATAAAGAGCCTCAAGCATTTTTGAGAGAGTCGTTTGTCGGCGATATACCAGAACCAGCCGCGCTCTGGGTTGTAGGCGAAAAAAAAGAGGTGGCCGGAGACATATTGGGACACCCACCTGCCGCGTTGCGTGAACGATACTGGAAGCAAGGGTCACGGATTGCCTGGATACTGGAGGAAGTCGGTAAAGCTCGCCCGATTACCGTCGGTATATTGGTGGAGGAAAATACCATTCTTAAACTGGACGTACTCGTGTACCGGGAGACGCGAGGGTGGGAGGTTCGATACCCCGTTTTCACGAACCAGTTCAAAGGCGCTGAACTTGAGGGCGGCAAAACGCTCAATCAACCGATAGACGGAATTACTGGTGCCACCTTGTCAGTCCACGCGCTCACGAAGTTGGCACGTTTGGCGCTTTATTTCAGTCAGTTGGTAGATGGCCCGTGATTTCCTTCAAACGCTCCCGGCAAACCCGGCGCAAGTTTTTACTCCTATCGCATCGCTACATCGGTATAGTTTCGGCTTTTTTCCTGATATTGATTGCAACGACCGGCACTGCAATCAATCACTTGAAAGATGTCGGTATGAATGACTATGTTCTGAACTGGCCTCCGCTTCTGAGATGGTATGGGCTGAGCAAGGGACCTCAGGACATCATCACCTTCAGCACCGACAGTGGTGCAATCGTGAGCTGGATGAACAATCAGCTATATCTCGGCAAGGAACCATTAAAGCTCGGACAAACCATTGACAGTCCTCTCTTGGGTATTGCGGAAGGCCCCGATTTTTTAGCCGCAGCGACGTCACGCTCAATCATATTGTTGACTCGGGCTGGCGTACTAATTGATCGCCTTGGGCAAGAAAATTTGCCCGAACCTATCAGAAGGTTCGGCTCGAAAGACGACGCCTTTTTTATTGACACGCCAAACGGCCAATTCAAGACGACCGCATCGTTTCTGAGCTGGACTCCGGTCCCATCCACAAGTAAGCAGGTGGCGTGGTCAAGTCCACGCGCCACACCTGCGGCAGTCAGGAAGCAACTTCTCGATATTTATCATGGCGAAGGCATCTCTTTGCAGCAGTTGTTACTCGATCTTCATTCAGGACGCATTATGGGCATTGTGCCTTGGATATCTGACTTATCAGCACTTGCTATTTTACTGTTAGCCATCTCCGGGTTGATTAACTGGTGCCGTCGCCCGCGCTGAAGCAGCCCTGCATTGCCACGAAGAATCTCTCCACAATACCGGTCGTTCCGACAAAAACTGACACATTGGGCCAGCCGGTGGCCCGGATTCTTCGGGACTGCCTCTGCCGTTTCTGGACGACTCGGTGTCGTATTGGATTCACCTGCACTGAGCAATTAGAGCCACATTGAATGAGGGTCCTGCCCGGTATGCGGCAGTGCGAGAGGGCGTTCATTGCAGGCAAAGGGGAACCAAAATGGCACAACTACCGAAACGTGCAAGAGTCGTAATCATTGGCCAGGGTGGTATCGTTGGCTCCTCGGTAGCACATCACCTGATCGAGCAGGGTTGGGATGACATCGTAGGGCTGGAAAAATCCGCCATTCCCTCAGACATCGGCTCCACCTCCCACGCCTCGGACTTCTGCTTCACCACTTCCCACGACAAGCTGAACATTTACACCACCAAGTACAGCCAGGCCTTTTATGAAAAGCGTGGCAATTACGTGAAATGCGGCGGCATGGAAGTGGCCCGTATTGATGACGACGAGCGCATGGACGAACTCCGCCGCAAGGTGGGTTCCGGGAAAGCCTTCGGCACAAATGTCAGTATGATTTCGCCCAAGCGGGCAAAGGAGCTGTTTCCATTGCTGGAGGAAAGCCGGATCCAGGGCGCCATGTGGGACCCGGATGCCGGGCTGGTGGTACCCCGCTCCCAGAGCGTAGCCGGCGATCTGGTGGAAGAAGCCGTGGCCACCGGCAAACTCCGGGCTTTTGCCTACACACCGGCCATCCGCATTGATGTCCAGGACGGCCAGGTGCGTGGTGTTGAAACCCACAAGGGTTACATCGAAACCGAATACGTGGTGCTCTCCATGGGTATCTGGGGGCCGTTGATGGCCAATACCGCCAATGCGCCCCTGCCATTGATGCCGCTGGAACACCCCCTGCTGTTTTTCGGCCCCTGCGAAGAGCTGGCCGGAACCGGCAAACAGATCGTCTATCCGCTGTTCCGCGACCAGGGCAACTCAGCCTATGTCCGGGACACCGGCGACCCCACCACCACCGAAGGCGGCCGTATCGAGTGGGGTTATTACGAGGCGGAAAACCCTCGGCTGGTCTACCCTGGCGCCATTGCCGAGCCCGGTGATGCGCGGATGTCACCCTCGATGCGGGATCTTTCACTGGATCAGGTCATGGACGCCTACGAAAAAGCCATCGAAATAACTCCGATCCTGGGTGAGCTGGGGTGGGAGGAAAAACACTCCTTCAATGGTTTGCTGTCAGTGACGCCGGATGGCGGCTCACTGATGGGCGAATCCCCGGAAGTCCGCAACCTGTGGTTCTGTGAAGCAATCTGGGTCAAGGACGGTCCGGGTGCGGGCAAGTTACTGGCGGACTGGATGACTCGTGGATCTCCGGAGATGGACCCTCACAGCATCGATATTGCCCGCCACTACCCGCTTCAGAAAACACCGGACTTCGTGTACAACCGCTGCTACGAGACTGCCAAAAAAATCTACACTCCGGCGGTTCATCCGCGTGAGCCCTACCTCACCGGCCGCAAGATGCGAACCAGCCCGTTCTACCTGCGAGAAGTTGGACTGGGCGCTTACTTTATGGAGGCCGCCGGCTGGGAGCGCGCCCACGGCTACGCCGCCAATGAGTCCACCCTGCTGGCGAAATACCGCGACCGTATCCCGGTGCGGGAGCACGAATGGGACGCCCGGCATTTCTGGGAGGTCTCCAACGCCGAGCAATTAGAGATGAGCGAATCCGTGGGCATGATAAACCTCTCCCATTTTGCCATCTTCGATATTTCCGGCGATGACGCAGAAGCGCTATTGGAATACCTGTCGGTTGCCAAAGTCGGCGGCACCACGCCCCACGGCAAAGGTGTCTACACCCACTTCCTCGACGGCCGCGGGGGCGTGCGCTCCGACCTGACCATCATCCGGCGGGACGAGAACGACTATCGGGTAGTCTGCGGCGGCGACACCGGCCACCGGGACTATTGCTGGATCACCCGCATGGCCCGGGAGAAGGGTCTGGACAACATCCGGTTGCATGACTGCACGGACGAACTGGCGACGCTTGGGCTCTGGGGTCCCAAGGCCCGGGACACCCTGGCGCAGTTCGTCACCGACCCGGACCAGCTGTCGCCGGAAAATTTCCCGTTTGCCACCGCACAGGAACTGAACATTCGGGGCGTTCCGGTCTGGGCTTTCCGCATATCCTATGTGGGCGAACAGGGCTGGGAGCTTTACTTCCCGTTCAGTTACGGCCTGCGAATCTGGGACCTGTTGTACGACGCCGGCGTTACCCCGGTAGGCATCGAAACCTACGCCAACACGCGGCGCCTGGAGAAAAGCCTGCGGCTGCAGAATGTGGACCTGGAAACGGAATACAACCTTTACGAAGCCGGGCTGCAACGGCCCAAGGTCAAGGAAGCCGATTTCCACGGCAAAGCCGCTTACCTGGAACAACGGGAGTGGCCCCGGCAACCGGCCTACCTGTGCACCATGACCATGACCGGGCACCAGGATGCTAACGGCGTGCTGCGCTATCCGGTGGGCCAATGGCCGATTCTGGACCCGCAAACCGGCGAAGTGCTGGTGGACAGCCACGGCCGCCGCTCCTACAACACCAGCGTGGCCTGGGGGCCTTCGGTGGGCAAAATCATCCTGTTAGGTTATATCCCCACAGAGTACGCCCAGGAAGGCCGTGAACTGACCCTGGAATACTTCCAGGAACACTACCCTATCCGCATTGAGGCAGTGGGTTACCGGGCGCTGTTTGATCCGGACAACGAACGGATCAAATCCTGACCGGTTTCAGACAAGAGGCACGGCGGTCAGCACTCGATGATGTTGACCGCCAGGCCGGCAGCGGCCATCGCACAGGCCGAACCCACCTCGCCCTGGCACTGCGACACTGAAAAGATCATTTACGACAGCAGGGTGAGTCGCGTTGAGGCTATCCCGGCACCCACTGTGTCGCATGTGGACCATTGGTGTTCTGACCACCGGCTTGGAATGAAACCAAAGTGGGGCTGATCACTTATTGCACAACCCGAGGGCAACAGCTAGTGTTCAGGTTGTGGTGGTCGACACGGACATTCCGGGTACTGGCTGCCGCAGCTGGCCCAGGCAGGGCAAGGGGGTTACTCATGACCACTGATACCGGCTCGCACACAGACAGGAATGCCCATAAGCCCTATCGGGTCGGCTTCCTGCTGATTGACAACTTCACCCTGATCGCCCTGGCTACTGCCGTTGAGCCCCTGCGCATGGCCAATCAACTGGCCGGTGCCGAGCTTTATTCCTGGAAGCTGCTTACCGCCGAAGGGGAAGCAGCTCGCGCCAGCGACGGCATCACCATGCTCCCGGATGCGTCCATTCAGCAAGAGCACTGCTTTGACCTGGTGATCGTCGTTGCGGGAATTGATGTCACGCGGAGCTTCTCCCGCAAGGAAGTCAACTGGCTGAAACAGATGGCACGGCGCCATGTCATCCTCGGGGCCGTCTGTACCGGCCCCTACGTCCTGGCCAGTGCCGGCTTGCTGGACGGCCACGCCTGCAGCGCCCACTGGGAATGCCTGGAAGCCATGCAGGAGGGTTTTCCACGGGTCCAGACCAACAACCACCTGTTTACCGTAGAGAGGGAGCGCATGACCTGCACCGGTGGCACGGTGCCCATGCACATGATGCTCAGCTTCCTCGCACGGCGTCATGGCCAGGAGCTCAGCAATGCGGTTTCCCACATGTTTGTGTGCGACCGGGTGCGTGAGGAAAGCGAGCAGCAGCCCGTGCCCATGCATCCGCGACTGGCCTGCGCGCAGCCCAAGCTTGCGGAAGCCGCCCAGTTGATGGAAGCCAATATTGAAGAGCCCATCGAACTTCAGGAACTGGCGACACTGGCCGGGATATCACGCCGGCAACTGGAAAGGCTGTTCCTCAAGCACATGGGCTGCACACCCTCACGCTATTACCTGAGGGTACGCCTCAACCGCGCACGCCGGCTGCTGAAGCAGACATCCTGCTCCATTGTGGAAATTGCCTCCATGTGCGGATTTGTCTCTGCTACCCACTTCAGCCGCTGTTACCGTAAAACCTTGGGGCACGCTCCCAAATACGAGCGAATGGAAGTTTACTCCCAGGGCCTGGGTCCCGCCGGCAATGTCCTGACCGATACCATGGCCAGCCTGCCTTCCTCTTCCCTGCAGGCACTGAGACGTGCGCGCACCGAGCCCACCTACGGTACTTTCGAGGACACCGGTTCAGGTTAACCCCACAACCAGGCCGTTCTCATCAAGGGCGATATCCAGTGCCGCGGGATGGCGGGGCAGGCCCGGCATGGTCATGATGTCCCCGCAAACCGCCACCACAAACCCGGCGCCGGCGGCGAGGCGCACTTCCCTCACCGGCAGCATATGACCGGACGGCGCACCCTTCACCGACGAGTCCGCCGAGAAGCTGTACTGGGTCTTGGCGATACACACCGGCAGGTGGCCGAAGCCAAGGCTTTGGTATTCCTCCAGTTGCCGTTTGGCCAGTGTTGTAAATTCCACGCTTCCCGCGTGATAGATACGGGTGGCTATGGTGCGGATCTTGTCCGCCAACGGCAGGCTGTCCTCGTAGAGAAAGTTCACCTCCGGTATGCCCTCGTCCATCTGGTCGAGCACAGCCTGGGCCAGCTCCGTTGCGCCCTCGCCGCCGGTTGCCCAGTGGTCGGCGGGCACTGCCCTCACACCCAGCTCTTCACTGATGGACTGCACCAGCGCCATCTCGTCCTCAGTGTCGTCGGGAAAGCGGTTGATGCACACTACTGGGGTCAGGCCGAACTGCTGCAGGTTGCGGATGTGTCGCTCCAGGTTGGCGGCACCGTCCCGCACCGCGGCCAGGTCGGGTGTGCCCAACTGGCTCCGGGAAACGCCGCCCTGCATCTTGAGGGCCCGAATGGTGCAAACCACCACGGCGGCATCTGGCCGCAAGCCCGTGTGCCGGCATTTGATATCAATGAACTTTTCCGCACCAAGATCAGCACCAAAGCCGGCCTCGGTCACCACAACGTCGTTCAGGGCCAGGGCCGCACGAGTGGCAGTCACCGAGTTGCATCCGTGAGCAATATTGGCAAAGGGGCCACCATGAATGAACACCGGATTATGCTCCAGACTCTGCACCAGATTCGGCTGCAGCGCGTCCTTCAACAGCACGGTTAGCGAGCCTTCAACACCCAGATCACGAACGGTGACCGGTGTCATATCGGAACGCCGGCCAACAATGATATTGCCCAATCGCTGCTTCAGGTCCGCACGCCCGTCCGCCAGGCACAGGATAGCCATAATCTCTGACGACACCGTGATATCGAAACCGGTTTCCCGGGGCACACCATGGGCTGCGCCACCCAGGCCACACACCATGTTGCGCAGGGAGCGATCCGTCAGATCCATGACTCTGCGCCAGCTCACGTAACGCGGGTCAAGCCCGGCTTCATTGCCCCAGTGAATGTGGTTGTCGATCAGCGACGCCAGCAGGTTGTGGGCGGTGGTAATGGCGTGGAAGTCGCCGTTGAAATGCAGGTTGATGTCTTCCATCGGAATCACCTGCGCCCGACCTCCGCCAGCAGCACCGCCTTTCATGCCAAAACAGGGGCCAAGGGACGGTTCCCGCAGGCACACGGAAGAACGCACGCCCAGGCGGTTGAAGCCGTCATTCAGCCCCACGCTGGTGGTGGTCTTACCCTCGCCGGCCGGGGTTGGGGTAATGGCGGTTACCAGCACCAATTTACCCCGGGGCGCGGTAGCGGAGGTATCCACATAGGCCATATCCAGCTTGGCCTTGTAGTGACCGAAAGGCACAAGGCTTTCCCCCGGCAGTCCAAAACGCTGTTGGGCCAACAGCAGAATGGACTGGGGCTGGACCGAGCGGGCGATCTCAATGTCCGGGGTGCCCGGCGGCGGAAACTCCGCAATCGCCGGCATGACGGATGTCAGTTTATTGTACTGAAGACTCATGGCGCCGCCCTCTCTGGCCCTCAACGGACCCGCTGTGCTGTTGAATCCATTGCGCCGACTGGCGCAGACCGCCGAATGGGAAGAGGTGAATACCCCGGAGCAGGGTATCCGGGTTGTCCAGGCAGTACTGGACCAACGGGCGCACCATGCCGTCCGGCGTCCAGGCGCTCAGCAGTCTGGCGCTGCCCGGGCGACGCAGCATCATGCGGGCGGACACCCCTACCCCGCATTGCGCGGCATAGGCAATAAGGGTTTTTACCCGCGTCGGCCCGGCCATTCCGATGTAGACAGGCACCTCTTCCAGGATATTGCCCAGGCTCTGCAGCCAGTCGATGACCACCTCGGCGTCGAAAGTGAACTGGGTCACCACCCACAGCCTCGTGGCTGTGGTGCGGGCGTATTCACGCTTGACGCTCAGGGCCTGGGTCAACGTGGCCCGGTCCGCCATGGGATGCCCCTCCGGATGGGCAGCCACGCCAATACCATGAAACCGGAATTGCGCCAACAAGCCGGATTCAAGCACCGCCAGAGTGTCCGGAAAGGGGCCAACCACCGCATCGCTGTCGCCGGCAATCAGCAGCAACCGGTCAACCCTGCTCTCATCGAGCTGTGCCAACCAGTCCCGCAGTTGCCCGCGGCTCTCGGCCATACGGGCGGGTACATGGGGGATCGGCTGCAGGCCCATATTGAGGAGGTGCCGGCAGGCTTCCAGAGTGTCGCTGAAATGCCCTTTTGGCAGGAATGGCACATAGACACAGGTGCCCTCCGGCAGCAGGTCTGACAGGTCTTCCGCTGTCAGTATCTGGCGGGGTGTCGCCTCGATCGAAGCCGAGCGCACCAGGGCACGAAGCCTTTCCGCCGCCGCCTCATCGCGCGGATTGAACGCCTGTTTTTCGCTCGCCAGTTTCATAAGCCGCGCACCCCATTGCTGCCGGTGTATACCAGGCGGCTGCCACCGCCTGCCCTTCCCGTTAGGCTAGTCGGCGAAGTCAATACCCTTCGCCCGGGCCCGTTCGCGGGCGTTGGGGTTCACCGATGGCCGGAAGGGCACTTCCACCACTTCCGCCTCCACAGCGGTTGAGCCATCCGCCGCGGCATATTCCACTGGAAGGTGCACAGTCAACCTGCTACCGATACTGCGCAGATCAAACGGCACATAGGCCAGCGCGATGTTCGTCTCCAGTTCCGGCGAGTACCAGGGTGACGTGACATAGCCCTCCGGCTCACCACCATCAGGCCTGCTGATCAGCCAGAAATCATTGGCGTAGTCAGTCACCTTGCCGCCGCCAAAGCGGATGCCAACCATAATGTGGCTAAAAGGCGGACGACCAGCATCCAGTTGCTCACGAACCTTCTCAAGCCTTTGCTTGCCGATATAGTCCGCATCCTTGTTGCGCGGCACCTGGTAAGCCAGGTTGCACTGGAACGGCAGGGTTTCCTGATCCACATCCTGGCCCCAGGAAAGAATGCCCGCGGCGATCCGGCGATGGTGTGCCGGCGCTATCACCCTCAGGTTGTGCGGTTCGCCTGCCGCAAGCACTGTGTACCAGAGGTCCTCGGCGTACTTAGTCGCTTCCTTGAGGTAAATCTCGTAGCCCTTCTCTCCGGTGAAACCGGTCTGGGAAACGATGACATCATGGCCCGCCACCTGGCCTCCCATCAGCCCGTAGTAGGGAATGTCTTTCACACCCTCGCCAAACAGATCCGTCATAAGCGCCTCAGACTTAGGACCCTGGATCTGGACCGGAGCAACGTCGATTTCCGCAATGCTGACGTTGAAGCCCATACCGACGTTTACGCCCCGCAGCCAGAATTCCAGATCACTGTCGGAAAGGGAGAACCAGAATTCGTCCTCGGCCACCCGAAGCAATACCGGGTCATTGAGAATACCGCCGTCCTCGTTGCACAGGATGACGTACTTGCCACGCATGGGTTTGATTTTGGTAGCGTCCCGGGTGATCACATAGTTCACGAAGCGCTCCGCATCCGGGCCCTTGACCTGGATCTGGCGCTCCACCGCCACGTTCCACATGGTAACGTCGTGTATCAGCGACTCGTATTCCAGCATGGCACCACCGTCTTCCGGGCGGACATAGCCCCGGGGATGATACATGCGGTTGTAAACGGTCGCCCGCCAGCAGCCCGCCTCATAGGCCAGGTGCCAATATGGCGACTTGCGGACCCGTGTGGAAATCAGCATCTCCACCGGCGTGGGACCGGACTGGCGCAGGTTGATGGGTACGCGGCGATCAGACTGGTCGACGCTGTCGGGCTGGCGCGCGGCACCGGCCCGTTGTTGCGGATAATCCTGAAGTGCTTGTTCGAATTTAACGGCCATTGCTATCTCCCCCTTATCGGGTTGTCAATAGCCCTAATGTGACCGTCTTTGGGTTTTCCGGGAGGAACCAATACGACACGGATTCGACTGAAAGCGTCAGAGCAATGGCCGCAGCTCCAGAAAAGCACGTCTAGAAAACCAGTGTCAGGCCACCGGAAAAATTAATCCCCATATTGCGCAGCATGCGCAGCCCCACTGGCACCGGCCGGCTGCGCCCCGATCAAGCACGCAGCCGGATAACACCAGCCGCATCAGATTAAAGCTTCACCATCAACTTACCCTTGTTCTCACCGGTCAGGAACAGGTTCAGACCGTTCATGGCCGATTCCAGTCCTTCCAGCACGCGTGTCCGGTATTTGATCTGCCCCTTCTGAACGTAGGGTGTGAGCTTGGCGTGCAGCTCCTTCGTCTCGTCCCAGTGATCAGGCATAGTGTAGCCCTGGATCGACAGGCGTTTCTTGATGATACGCATCCAGTTGGGGCCGGATCGAGAGACATATAGGCCTGCGAGACCAGAAACTCACCCTCGGCGGGTTCAGGAACGGTGTTTTCCACCACCTCGAACAGCTCCGGGCCGATAGTCCCCACAGGCAGCTTCACAAGGTTAATCGCTTTATAGGTACTCACGGATGACTATCTCCTGAAGTGCTTGAAAGCCCCCCTGGTAGTCACTGGTATGGAGACAGGAGGCCGTCCTTAAAAGGCCACGACCGTATTCCTTGCCCACACCGGGTTTCTCAAAGACGTCCAAAGGCTAATCCGGAGCACCAGAAATAAGTAACCAAAGGTTATTTACACAACAGGAAGGCAACGTATATTAGGCAACCATCGTTCACTTAATAAGGAAAACACCATGAACTATGTGCTCATCACCGGCGCCAGTGCCGGCATAGGCGAAGCGTTCGCCCATGCTCTGGCTGCGGAAAAGCAGAACCTGATTCTTGTGGCCCGCCGTGAAGACCGCCTGGCCTCCCTGGCTACCAAGCTTTCAGAAAGGTTTGGTGTATCCGTTGAGGTTCTGGCTGCGGACCTGGCCACAGCCGAGGGCGCCGAAAAAGTTGTCTCAGCCGTTACTTCAGCCGGATGGAAGCTTGCTGGCCTGATCAACAATGCCGGTTTTGGCGACCGCGGGCGCTTCAGCGACCTCTCCCTGGAACGCCAGCTCAACATGATTCAGGTGAACGTGACATCGCTGGTTGCGCTGACCTGGAAGCTTATACCCAATCTGAAAGAGAGCCCGAACAGCTTCATCATTAACGTCGCCTCAGCCGCAGCGTTCCAGGCGGGGCCCGGCATGGCCATTTACTACGCCACGAAGGCCTTTGTATTGTCCTTTTCCGAAGCACTGCACGAAGAATTACGAGGCTCAGGCGTTGCCGTAAGCGCACTCTGCCCGGGAGCAACAGCGTCAGAGTTCGCGGCTGAAGCCAATATGGCGGACACCAGGCTCTTCAAAGCCGGCACCATGTCAGCCGAAGCGGTGGCAACCACAGCACTGGCCAGACGCCGCAATGCCATCGTCATCCCGGGACTGCGTAACCGGTTGATGATAGGGCTGGGCAAATTCTCCCCCCGGCTCATTAACAGGCGCCTCGCAGGCTGGTTACAGGCGTAAGGAACGATGAGAACCAGGCTTTGTGGTGGCAAGCAGCACGAGCACGGAAGCGGAAAAATCACACGGAAACAGCAGATTCTCGATGCGGCGGCAGAGCCATGACCTGAGTCCAGGTTTTCGAGCACAAGCCAGCGAGATCAGCAATGCTTCCGGGCCCTTTGCTTCAGCAAATACGGGGTAACTGTTCGCCGGAGAGTCTGTCAACGACCCGGCTGGCGCCAATCATACTGGAAGCCATAACCAAGCCGGCGGCCCCTTGCACAAAATGGCCGATTTCAACGGATGCCTTGCTCACCGGGTACCTCCGGAGCACATCCATTGCCCGGGCAACATCCGGTTCAGCCACGACGACGATAAAGCGGCCTTCATTGGCCACATGCAGCGGGTCCAGCCCCAGCAGCTCACAAAAGGCGGACACATCTTCGCGAACCGGGATATCGGCCTCACGGATCTCCGCTGCCAACCCGGCACTTTCCGAGACTTCCACCAACGCACTGGCCAGGCCTCCGCGGGTAAGGTCGCGAAGGCAGCGCACATCTATCCCCTCTTCCAGCAATGCCAGGACCGGCTGCGCGACCGAAGCGCAGTCGCTCTCAATCGCCGATTCCAGGTCAAGTTTCTCGCGCGCAGTCATCACCGCGACGCCGTGGCGACCAAGATCGCCACTAAGCAGAATCCGGTCGCCGGACCGAACCTGGCCAGGCCCCACCGGCTGAGGTGCCACAACCTGCCCCACTCCGGCGGTGTTGATGTACAAACCATCCGCCTTGCCGCGTTCCACCACCTTGAGGTCACCGGTCACGATTTGCACGTCAGCTTCGAGGGCTGCGGCGGCCATGGAATCGACAACCCGGCGCAACGTAGCCAGTGGCAAACCCTCTTCGAGAATAAAACCGGCACTCAGGTATTGCGGCCTCGCCCCGCACATGGCGAGGTCGTTAACCGTGCCATGCACCGCCAGGGTTCCGATATCAGAGCCGGGAAAGAACAGCGGCCGCACCACGTAGGAGTCCGTCGTGAACGCCATGGCACCGGCCATATCCACCACGGCACCGTCGTGTTGCCGTGCCAGCCAGGGATTATCAAACGCCGGACGAAAAATACGATCAAGCAACTGAGCCATCGCCCGACCGCCACCACCGTGGGCTATTTTTACCACATCATGGTCATCGTTCATCGGCAGGCAATGATTGTCGCGGCTGTCACTCACGCGCTGAATCTCCGGCTGGTCGTCGGTAACGGTAATAGGCGGCGCAGGCGCCTTCCTCGGACACCATCGTCACGCCGAGGGGGCGTTCCGGAGTGCAGCGGGAACCGAAGGCGGGGCATTGGTCCGGGCGGATTTCGCCCCGCAGCACTGCCCCACTGAGGCATTCACCCTGCATCTCGGCCTCGCCGTTCACTGCGCCGAAACGGGTTTCTGCGTCGTAGGATCTGTAGGCGGGTGACAACCCAAGACCACTGTCAGGGATGTCTCCCATACCCCGCCATTGCCTGGGCACCACCTGGAAGACCGCCTGCATCACCTGCCGGGCCATGGCGTTCCCCGGGCGGCGGACAGCCCGGCTGTACTGGTTTTCAACACAGCTCTCACCCTGCTCCAGCTGACGCACGCAGCGATAGACTCCCTCCAGGATATCCAGCGGTTCAAAGCCGGTCACCACAATCGGAACGCCGTGCTCACGGGTAATGGGTTCATACTCTTCATACCCGGTGATCGTGCAGACATGGCCGGCCGCCAGGAAGCCCTGAACCCGGTTGCCCGGGCGCTCCAGCAAGGCGCGAATCGCTGGTGGCACCAGCACTTGCGAGACCAGTACTGAGAAATTCCCGAGCCCCTCGCGCTGGGCCTGGTAGACCGCCATGGCATTGGCCGGGGCTGTGGTTTCAAATCCGACGGCAAAAAAAACCACTTCATGCTTCGGATTCTGTCGGGACACCATCAGCGCATCGAGCGGCGAATACACCACCCGGACATCCGCCCCCCGCGCCTTGGCAGCGGACAGGTCCGATTGCGTCCCGGGCACGCGCAGCATATCGCCGAAAGTGCATAGGATGACGCGTGGAAGCGCGGCGATTTCGAGGGCCTTGTCAATGTAGGCGATGGGGGTCACACACACCGGGCACCCCGGGCCATGGATCAGGGAGATCGCTTCCGGCAACAGTTGATCGATCCCGAAGCGCACGATGGCGTGGGTCTGCCCCCCGCACACCTCCATGAGCGTCCAGGGACGAGTGGTGATACGAGCAATGGCATCGGCATACCCCCGGGCAGCATCGGGCGTGCGATATTCGTCACGATACTTCATCGCGGCACTGCCCTCCCTGGCTCCGGCTCGTCCGCCTCCTGCTCAAGGATTTCGAGATACCTGAAAACACGCTCCGCTTCATGCGGGTCCACAACGGTAATGGCGAACCCCACATGCACCAGCACATAGTCCTGCTCTCGTACATCCGGCACATAGGCCAGATTGACCGACTTGACAATACCACCGAAATCGACGCGCCCCTGGCGGGTGAGTGGATCGTCACCCTCAATGCTGATCACGCGTCCCGGCACGGCCAGGCACATGGCCCCTCCCTGCCCCAAAGAGCGCCGGTCGCCCAGGCCAGCTGACCCACCGACAGACCGCCATCATTGGGCGGCAGCCGGCACGGCCAGAACACCTGGAATCCGGCCCCCTTAAGGGCTGTTATGGTCAATTCCAGCAGGCAGGCGTTCTGGAAACAGCCGCCAGCCAACACAACTCTCGACAGTTTAGCCTGTTTCGCCACCGCCACAATGGCGTTGACCAGCCCCCGATGGAAGCCCGTCGCAATCCCGGATACCGGCTTCCCCCTCTGAATGTCGTCCAACAATGCGGAAACCGCCGGCGCCCAATCAACCTGCCAGGGGCGGCCGGCTTCCGGCACCGACACCTCGAACCGGTAGGGAGGTGCGGTGTCAGTGCGATCCAGGGCTGCCTCCAACTCTCCCGCTGCCTGCCCCTCGTAACTGGCCTGCAGGCAGATCCCGGCCAGCGCGGCCACGGAGTCAAAAAGCCGGCCCATACTTGAGGTTTCCGGCGCGTTCAGGCCGGCCTTGAGCGATTGAATCAACAGCCTTCTTTCCGCTTTGGAAAAGCTGTTCACCGGGGCCAGTGCCTCGCACTCCGTGACCTGCTCCCCCATCAACGCATACAGCAGCCCGAAGGCGGAACGGCGGGGTTCTCTCATGGCCGCTTCGCCACCTGGCAACCGGAATCGCCGCAGATGCGCCACGCGCTCGTAACCCTGTGAGTCCAGGCGCAGGAATTCTCCACCCCACAGGGTGTGATCGTCGCCAAGACCACTGCCATCCCACGCCACCCCGAGCACCGGCTCATTGACCCCGTGTTCAGCCATCACGGCCGCTATATGGGCCACATGATGCTGGACAGCGAATTGTTCCCCACCACGGGCCTGGGCGTAACGCGTTGTGTAATAGTCCGGGTGGCCATCGTGCGCCCACTGCCGGGGAAGGGTGGCAAACAGTTGCTGCAGATTATCCATGGTATGATCGAGCTCTTTCCGGCTCAGGATGCTGTCCATATCGCCCAGATGCTGACTCAACACCACCCCGGCGCGGGTGCTCAGGGCCACGGTGGTTTTTAGGTGGCCTCCGGTGGCGCCCCAGCCGGGAGGCACCTGGATGGGCAGGGCCAGGTTTGGGGAGTAACCACGTGCACGGCGAAGCAACTGCGGACGCCCCGCCACCACCCGGGCCACGGAATCATCCAGTGGTCGTAAAATGGGGCGATCATGAATCAGAAATCCGTCCGCCAGGTCACCCAGGCGCACCAGGGCTTCCTCGTTGTCGATGGCAATCGGTTCGCCACTGCGGTTACCGCTGGTGGCAACAACGGGAAACCCCAGATCACGGAGCAGCAAATCGTGTAACGGGGTGCAAGGCAGCATTACACCCAGATCCGCCCTGCCCGGCGCGATATTCTCCGCCAGATCATGGTTACGCGCATGGAGCAGGACAATGGGCCGCTCCCCCCCTGTGAGCAACAGGCTTTCCGGTGCGGAAACCGGGCACCTCTGCCGCAAAGACGCCAGTGAGCCAAACATGACTGCCAGCGGCTTTCGGGGCCGCCCTTTTCGTGCGCGTAACGTTTGCACCGAGTGACTATTGCGGGCATCTGAAAGCAGCTGAAACCCGCCCAGCCCTTTAAGCGCGATGATGTCACCTGCCCTCAGGCGCCTGAGGGCCTCGGACAAGGCGGCCTCACCTTCCGCCAGCACGCGACCATCACTCCGGCAAAATTCGACACGCGGGCCGCAGTCCGGGCAGGTATTGGGCTCGGCATGAAAGCGCCGGCTTTGCGGATTACGGTATTCCGCCAGACAGCGCGGGCACATTTGAAAGTGCCTCATCGCCGTACGTTCGCGATCATAAGGCAAATCCTCAATCAGACTGTAGCGGGGACCGCAGTCTGTGCAGTTGATGAAGGGATACCGGTAACGCCGATTATCGGGATCGTGCAGCTCCCCGGTGCACTGACGGCAGGGCGCCAAATCCGCAGGTAAACGTGTTGTCGCAGCGCCCCGCTCCTCACTCTCGCGTACGCGGAACGCCTGAAACGCCGCAGGCCTGGCCAGCGGTTCCGAGCGCACGGCCTCCACGCACGCATGCGCCGGAGCCTGTTGCCTGAGCGCATCTACCAGGTTCTGCAATGCCTCGGGGCGACCCTCAGCCTCAATGATCACGCCCTCCGGGGTATTGCCAACCCAGCCCGTCAGCCCCAACCCTGTCGCCAGGCGATAGACAAAAGGCCGAAACCCCACGCCCTGAACCACGCCATAAACACGAACACGCCAACGAACTGGCGAGGGCTCCGCCCGGCATCTGTCATTCATGGGCCGGACCCATCCTCCGCTTCCAGCTCCAGGCTCTGCAACAGCACATCCTGGGCATGGGGGTGATTGATGTCATCAGACGTTTCAATCCAGAGGTGGGCCTGGTCAGCGCAGGTACCGGCTGCCTCCTGGCGGAAGTGATCGGTGAAATGTTCCGGCGACATATGGCACAGCGCGCCCAGCCATACCGAAACCTCCACCACCCGTTCGGCCTCTTCGTCCGCGCAAAGCTTCTCCACCCGGTGAACCAGGTTCCTGACCAGCGCCGTTTCATGCATCATCACTCTCCTGAATCCTGCATCCTGTGTCCTTTTCGATGGCATCCATCACCGCTTGAGTCACCCCGGGAATGGTGTCCGCAACCGGTTTTGACAGCCCGTCGCCCACTTCGAAGCTGGCCGCCTCCACCGCAAACACCCGGCATACCGGAGGCAGCACATTGAGCGCACGCGACAGTTCAATCGCTTCAGACAACCCCAGCGCATGGGACGAAAACGCGCCTCCCAGGGCTGGCAGCGGCGCGGCGCTGGCATCGAACACCCGGAGATGCCCCGGCTCCAGCCCCATGACAGCGGCATCAACCAGATACACCGCTTCGGCGCCAGTCATCAGGTCCACGAGCCCGGCCACTTCGCCGCTGTGCTCTACCACGTCGACGGGTACCGGCAAGCGGTCATCAAGGGCATCCATAACCAGCGGTCCGAGGGCATCGTCCCCCCGATCCCGGTTGCCGATACCAACAACCCTGATGGGCCGGGAAACATCACTCATGGCGGACATCCAGTTTGAGGAAGTGCGTTGCGCAGGAGATGCAGGGGTCGTAGTTGCGGATGGTCTGCTCACAGCGTTCGCGCAGAGTATCGGCCGGCAAATCGAGCCAGCCGCCAACCAGTTCCTTCAGGTCGGCCTCGATGCTGGGCTGGTTCTGCGCCGTGGGCGGCACAATCTGCGCCTCGAGGATGCCACCGTTTTCATCAAGCCGGTAACGGTGAAACAGCAGACCGCGTGGGGCCTCGGTGCAGCCGAAGCCTTCCGAGAGCTTCGGCTCGGCCGGTTCGAACGGTCGCTCAGGTTCCTGGTATCCGGCAATCACATGCAGAGCCTCATCACAGGCATACACAACCTCGACGCTGCGCACCACAATGCTCTGAAACGGGTTGTTGCAAGTAACACCCAAACCGGCTTCTTTGGCCACCTCCCGGGCCAGCGGTGAGAGCTGGCCATAATTGAGGCTGTAACGCGCCAGGGGGCCGACCAGATAACCGTCATGCTCGCGCAAGTGCGAGTGCAGCGCCGTGGAGCGCTGCACGTGGGACTCCACAAAGTGGCGATTGTAGTCCGCCACGGCGATATCCAGCCCACGATTGGAAATAATACGCCCGGCGTTCATGGCGTATTCGTCCGGATGGTGGAGTGCGACCAGATGGTAGTCCCGCCCGGCCTCCGGCATGTCCAGCCCCGCCGTCCAGCGCACGGTTGCCAGAGCGTCCTCCCGGGCCTGTTTCAGCGTTTCGGCCAGCGGCTCCAGCTCCTTGCGGGCCGGCGTTCGATAGAATCCGCCCACCCGCACATTAATGGGATGGATTTCCCGACCGCCCAACAGTGTCATGATGGCATTGCCCGCTTTCTTCAGGGACAGGCCCCGTTTGACGATATCGGGATAATCCCGGGCCATGTCCACCGCCCCGGCGTACCCCAGGAAATCCGGGGCGTGCAGCATGTATATGTGGAGGGCGTGGCTTTCGATCCACTCCCCGCAGTACAACAACCGGCGCAATGCCCGCAGCGGCCCCTCCACCTCGATACCGAGCGCGTTCTCCATCGCATGGACAGCGCTCATCTGATAGGCCACCGGGCAGATACCGCAGATGCGGGCGGTCACATCGGGCGCCTCTGAAAAGTCGCGCCCACGCAGGAATGCCTCGAAAAAACGCGGGGGCTCGAAAATACGCAGTTCCGCATCGCTCACCTGGCCGTCCCGGACCGTCACCTCCAGGGCACCTTCGCCCTCGACCCGTGCCAGGTAATCCACCTTGATGGTCTTACGGCTCATGACGTTCGCTCTCCTCACGGAACGGGCCGGCCCAGGCGTTGAAGGTCCGGTAAAAGCGCAACCGCTCGGCCCGGCCCATGCCCAGTTGATCCAGTCGCTCACTCAGCGCAGGCGCGTTGGGATTTTCGTTGGGCCCATAACAACCGTAACAACCCCGATTATAGGACGGACACAAGGCATTGCAGCCGCTGTGGGTCACCGGCCCCAGGCAGGGCGTTCCGTGGGCCACCATCACACAGACATTGCCCCTGAGCTTGCAATCCAGACACACGCTGTGGGCCGGCGTGACCGGTCGCCGCCCACAAAGAAACGCCGACACCACCTCAAGCAACTGACGCTTGCTGATGGGGCAGCCACGCAGTTCAAAATCCACGGCCACATGGTCGGAAATCGGTGTGGAGGTGGACAGGGTTTCAATGTACTCAGGGTGTGCGTAGACAGCTGCCATGAAATCATCAATATCGGCGAAATTACGCAACGCCTGAATGCCGCCAGCCGTGGCACAGGCCCCGATGGTCACCAGCGTTCGCGAGCGCCGGCGCACGTCCTGGATACGCCCGGCATCGTGGGCGGTGGTGATGGACCCCTCCACCAGGGACAGATCGTAACGACCGCGGATACTGCCGCGGGTGGCCTCCGGGAAATAGGCAATATCGACTGCTCCGGCGACCTGCAACAATTCATCCTCGCAATCCAGCAAACTCAGCTGGCAGCCATCGCACGACGCAAACTTCCAGACGCCAAGGCGTGGCCTGTGATCCGGGCGCGCCATGTCAAAACTCCTTGAGGTTCAGTAAGCCGCGGACCCGATCAAACGACAGCACCGGACCGTCCTTACAGACAAACGTCGCTCCGAACTGGCAATGGCCACAATGTCCGAGCGCGCATTTCATGTTTCGCTCCATGGAAAGATAAATCGCCCCATCCCCAACACCGGCGCCCCGCAGCGCATTGACCGTGAAGCGCATCATGATTTCCGGGCCACACACCATCGCCAGGGTGTTTTCAGGGTCGAAACCCAGCGTCGGTACCAGAGCCGGAACCACACCGACCATGCCCGGCCAGTCATTGTCAGCGTGGTCCACGGTAATGTGGACTTCAATATCCGGACGCTTGCTCCATTCCGCCAGTTGAGCGGAATAGAGGATATCGTCGGGGCTGCGTGTGCCGTATAGCAAGATAACCCGACCGAACCTCTCCCGATGACGCAACACGTGATAAATGGCCGGTCGCAAGGGTGCCAATCCCAGCCCGCCGGCCACGATCAGCAAATCCGCGCCCTCGCCTTCCGCCATCGGCCAACCGGCACCGAACGGGCCACGCAGGCCAACGGTATCCATCGGTTTCAGGGCCGCCAGTTTCCTGGAGACCGGGCCCACCGCCCGCACGGTGTGAACCAGGGTCCCTGTCTCTTCAGTGTCGCCACTCAGACTGATGGGCACCTCTCCCACACCGAACACATAGAGCATATTGAACTGGCCCGGCAAACCAGGCCGGTTGCCGGCCGGTCCCGGCTCCAGTTCCAGTGTCCAGGTGGTTTCCAGTTCCTGCTGTCGGCGCAGAACCCGAACCGGTTCAGGTACCATCAGGTCGTCTGAAATCACTCGGGCTGCTCCGGAGTACCATAAACATCCAGAATCTGCATTTGTGTCGCGTGAAGCCGACTGGTCAGGATCGGCAGCAATCGTTTCAGGACTTCGTAGCCCAGAGCCGGATCATCATCGCACTTCTTCCTCAGGCAGTGGGCGTCCATTGCGATGGCACGGGTCAGCGTGATGGCGCGCGCATCGTAGGCCCAGTGATAGGGGGGCAGAACCCAGGACACCCCCGCCAGGTCGCCGTCATGAAGGGTCTGAAAACAGACCGACGGTTTTCCCGGCACAGCGATTTCCAGAGCCACCTGACCATAGCGGATGAGATACAGGTGATCGGCGTCTCCGCCTTCGCGAAACAGGTATTCCCCCGGATTGAACCGAACATTGCGGGCACACCCGCACACCAGATCGCAGAAATCGCTATCCAGACCTTGGAAGAACGGATGCTCGCACACGATCCGGGCAATGTTTTTCATTCCCTCTCTCCCGGTGAAACATCATCGTGAATGGCGCGAACTTCCTCCGTGATATCGATGCCCACCGGGCACCAGGTAATGCAGCGACCGCAACCCACACAACCTGAGGTGTCGAACTGATCCACCCAGGTAGCGAGTTTGTGGGTCATCCACTGACGGTAGCGGGACCGGGTCGAGTTGCGAACACTGCCGCCATGAATATAGGAAAAATCCGACGTAAAACACGAGTCCCAGCGCCGGCTGCGCTCCGCGGTGACGCCTTCCAGGTCCGAGGTGTCCTCAACCGTGGTGCAGAAGCACGTCGGGCAAACCATGGTGCAGTTGGCACAGCTCAAACACCGGTCGGCAACGTCGGCCCAGCGCGGATGCTCCAGATTATCCATCAGTAAGGCAGGAATGGCGGTTTGCGGCATACTCCGGCCCATCTGACTGCGGGTTTTCTCCACCACAGCGGTGGCGGCTGCCCGGTGGGCATCTGTCGCGGGCTTGCGGGGCAATTCGGCGAGAATCGCCGCCCCCTGTTCTGAGCCCGATCGAATAAGGAAAAGGTGGCTGTCGTCGTCCAGAAGCTCGGAGAGGACGAGATCGTACCCGTCTCTGACGTCGGGCCCGGTATCCATGGAGTCACAGAAACAGGTACCTCCAGCCTCTGAGCAGTTGATCGCCACCATAAAAGCCTGCTCCCGACGTGACCGGTAATGAGGGTCAACATAGTCGTCCCTCAGCAACACACGATCCTGGATGCAGATCGCCGCCAACTCACAGGCGCGCACCCCGAAGAACGCGTATCGAGGCGGATCATCCCGGGCAGGAGTAAAGCGCAGTTCGTCGCCGTTACGAGCCGCCTGCCACAAGGAAACCTTCGGTGGGTGAAGAAAACGTTTCCAGCTATGGGGACCCACGACATAGCCGAACAACGCCTCATCCAAACGCCGTTTCAACCGATAGTGGCCACCATTCTGCTCATCCGTCCAGCCTGCGGGAAGCTCCTCTATACGGGCGAGCTCATCGTACACAATGGCCTGGTCCCGAACGGTCGGTCCAACGACCGTGTACCCGCGCTCAGCCAATGCATCCAGCAAACATTGCAAGCCTTCCCGCGTGATGACAGAGGCATCGTCAAAGTTGTCCATGAGGAGACCTTCGGTGATTGGCAATCAGAAAACAAGGAATCAACTGATTGCTCACTACAAGCTTTAGCAAGGCCAGGGATTTTGTCAAAAATGGAGAAGCGGCTATTTCGCCGTGATTGCGTTGTGCCTGAGCGGATTGTTGGCCGTGCGGCTGCCCATGATGCCAGGGCCGATAATACCAACCCGCCCGGCGCCTTTCGGACCCAGGCGGGTTTTCCTGTTTTTTTGTCCGTTACATTTTTTCATCCACCGGAAGAATGGCAAGGAATGGCCGTTCACTATGGGCACCCAGAACGATATTCCACTGCAGCAGGACTTCCAGGCCGCTGTCGCCGCCATCAACATCAAGACGACGCGCCTGTAACTGCAATCGTGCATGGGGCGAGTAATACCAGCTGTAATGCGCCGAATAAGCCCTCGACGTTAGCGACTTGTCCAGCCGCCCCTGGGTGTATTCGGCACCCGCGCCGAGATGATGCGCTGGTTTGAATTGATAATCTACGAGTGTCCAGGCGCCGTTGGCGTTGTTGCTGACGCCAGGGGCGATTTCCCGCTGGTTGAACAGGATCTCGCCCATCCAGGAAAAACGTGCCGAGTAGTCGTAGCCCCGGGCAAATTCCGGTTCGAGCAGGACGCGGAAATCCAGCGCCTGTATATCGGTTGTGCCGCCCGTATCGTTCTTGCCGGTCAGGGCGCTGAGACCTAACTGGTAGGCGGCGTCACCTGCCTGGCGGCCAAAATAGAGTTTGCCGCCAAAGGCCTTGTCGCCAGACTGGCCAGCATCTAACGCCGCATCGTTGTCGGAATTGAACACGGCGCCGCTGATACCGGCACGGTAGCCGTTGCCCAGGTCGGTGAGACGACCCAGAGTGACCGCCGTCTCCCGAAGCTGTTCTTCGCCGAGAAGCTCCTCCACCGGCAAGGGAAGTGAGACTTGTGGCCGTTCCGGTTCATGAACGGTGTTGATCAATCCGAACTCGTTGCGGTACTTTCCTGCTTTCAGCCTGAAGCCATTTGGCAGGTCGGCGATCACCGCAGCCTCTTCGATGCTCATGTCCTCATCGGACGGCTGGGTCAGGAATATCATCCCATAGAGCCAAGGCTTGATCTGCGACTCCAGAGAAACCTCCACCTCACGCAGGTCAAGCACCTGGCGGTTCATATCAGCACCGAAATCCCGGGTTTCGGCGGTCAGATCCATATTGGCGCCCACCCGCAGATCCCCGGACCAATGACTGTCGAGGAGAGTCGATAGGAAACACCGCCTGACCGGTTGCTTTGGGTTAATTTCTTGTGGCCTCGTGGGGACTCTGCTAGCTTGAAACTAGAGTTTGTTGCACAACAACAATTACTCAAATCTCAGCGCAAGGCCATTCAAGGAGAGTGTTATGCAAGACCTCAAAGGCAAGGTTGCCATCGTCACTGGTGCCTCTCGCGGCATTGGCCGCCACATAGCCCTTCAGCTCGCCCAACGCGGCGCCGACGTCGCCATCAACTACCGCTCGCGCCAATCGGAGGCGGACGAAGTCGTCAAGGAAATTGAGGCGAACGGCGTGCGGTCACTGGCCATCCAGGCTGATCTTTCCCAGATGCCTGCCGCCCGGAGCCTGATACGTCAGGTCCATGATCAGTGGGGACGCATCGACATCCTGGTGAACAACGCCGGCATCACCAAAGACAAGTCCATGAAGAAGCTCACCGACGATGACTGGAACGATGTCCTCGACACCAATCTGGGAAGCGTCTACGCAACCTGCTCCGAAGTGCTGAAGATCATGATGGATCAGAAGTACGGTCGCATCATCAATATCACCTCGTTCGTCGGCCAGGCCGGCAACTTCGGGCAGGCCAACTACGCGGCCAGCAAGGGCGGCATCATCGCGTTCACCAAGACCCTGGCACTGGAAATGGCCAAGTACAACATTACGGTCAATGCCATTGCCCCGGGCTTTACCGAGACCGAAATGCTTGCCCAGGTGCCCGAGAACATCCGCCAACAGATCATTGCCCGAGTGCCGATGGGCCGCTTTGGTCAACCCGAGGAAATCGCCCGCGCGGTGGTGTTCCTGGCAGCGGAAGGGGACTACATCACCGGCCAGCAGATCAATGTAAATGGCGGCGTGTACATGTAGCTCCGCCAGGTGGAGAGTGTGACCATGGCTGACAAACCGATTAAGACCACCGCCTCGCCGGAATTCGAGCCCAATGTCGTGCGCCAGTCGCTGGTGCGGGCGGGTGTGCATGGCGGCCACCTACTGAAGCGCTCTATCCTGCGCCGGGTGCGCCGGGGCAGCCCCAGCCCGGTCAGTGTCAAAAGCATGGCCAAACCCTTTGTTTCCCTGACCGGCAGGCTCGCAACCCAGCCGGACACCGTGATTTTGGCCCAGATGCGCCTTCTCAAGGACAGCACCCGGTTCTTGTCGGGCCTGCTGACCAGCCGCTTAAACAACAAGCCATTGGCCGTGGCGGAGCCGGAGCCGGGCGACGGGCGTTTTCGCGACCAGGCCTGGAATGAGGTGATGGCGTTCAATGCCATCAAGCAGGCGTACCTGCTGTCGAACCGGTGGATCATGGACACCCTCGACGATGTGCGCGGCCTGGACGACCACACCCGGCGAAAACTACGGTTTTTCACCGGCCAGATGACCGACGCCCTGGCCCCGAGTAACTTCATCCTGAGCAACCCGGAGGTGCTGCGCACCACGATCCGTACCCGGGGCCGGAACCTGCTGCGGGGTCTGGCCAACCTGCTGCGTGATCTGGATGAGGGCGCCGGCCCAATGCCCTTTCGCATGTCCGACCCGGACGCCTTTGCGGTTGGAGACAATCTCGCCAACACGCCGGGCGACGTTATTTTCCAGAACGAACTGATGCAGCTCATCCAGTACCGGCCAACCACCGACACCGTGCACCGCCGGCCGCTGCTGGTGATTCCGCCGTGGATCAACAAGTACTACATTCTCGATCTGGGTGAGAAAAAGTCGTTCATCCGATATTGGGTCGCGCAGGGCCACACCGTGTTCGTGGTGTCCTGGGTGAATCCCGGGGCGGAACTGGCGCACAAGGGTTTTGAAGACTACATGCTCGAAGGCCCCATCGCCGCCATGGACGCCATTGAGCAGGCCACCGGCGAGCGTGAGCTGAATACCGTCGGTTACTGCATTGGCGGCACCCTGCTCGGCTGCACCCTCGCCTGGCTGGCCGCCCGGGGCGACGACCGGGTCAAGAGCGCCACCTTCCTCAACAGCCTGCTGGACTTCTCGGAGGTCGGTGACCTGGAGGTGTTCATTGACGAGGACGCCATTGGCAAGCTCGAAAAAGCCATGAACAAGCAGGGCTATCTCGAGGGCGCCTCCATGGCGACCGCCTTCAACATGCTGAGGGCCAACAGCCTGATATGGTCCTTCTTCGTCAACAACTACCTGCTGGGGCGCGATACCGCCCCCTTCGACCTGTTGTACTGGAACGCGGATGCCACCCGCATGCCGGCGGCCATGCACAGTTTTTACCTGCGCAATATGTACCTGCACAACCGGCTGCGTGAGCCCGGTGGTATTGAACTGGCGGGCACTCCGATTGATCTTGGGAAGATCAAGGTGCCGGGATACTTTGCATCGGCCATTGAGGATCACATCGCCCCCTGGATCTCCTCTTATCGCGGCTCACGCTATCTGGGCGGCCCGGTGCGTTTTGTACTCGGCGGCTCGGGGCACATCGCCGGGATCATCAATCCGCCGGACCGGAAAAAGTACGGTTATCGCGTCAACGAGGACAGCGACCTGGATCCGGATGCCTGGCTTCAGGGTGCCAGGCAGTTCGAAGGTTCCTGGTGGCCCGACTGGGTCGCCTGGGCGGAACAGTTTGGTGGTGGCAAAGTGAAGGCCCGTGCTGCCGGGGAAGGGCAACTGCCGGTGATCGAGCCGGCGCCCGGCGCCTATGTACGAAACCAGCCGGCGCCACCGACTCCGGTTGTGAAAAAGCGCCGACAACCTTCGCGTCAAAAAACAGCGCCACGCAAACGGGCACCGGCACGTACGAAAGTCACCCAGTGAGACCTGTTACAAATATGAACAGGACATGTCAGATAAATTTACACATGTCCTTCTGTAAGCAAGGACTGAAAGGTGCAAACACATTGAAATAAAACTTAAAATATTGAACTGGCATCTCCATTGCCTAGCACTACTCAACGATCAAAATTACGCAGTTGAGGAAGTACTCCATGCCATTGTTCAGCCGTATCGCCCTTCTCAGTTCTCTCAGCGTTTCTCTTTTCATCGCAGCACCTGCCAGTGCCAATCTTATTGTGAATGGCAGTTTTGAAGATCCGGATGTGGCTTCTGGTGCTTGGAAAGCCTTTGATGCCAGTGCAGTAGCAGGCTGGGATGGCAGTCGTATCGAAATCTGGGACAACTTCAACAGCGAAACAGCCTACGAAGGCGATCAGTTTGCCGAACTGAATTCCGATCCTGGCACCGGCACTGCGTTTAGCATTTTCCAGGACATTGCCACTGATATCGGCCAGACCTACGATATGAGCTTTGCTTATCAGGCCCGGCGTAGCGACAACGAAGAGTTCGAGTTCTCCGTCACTCCGGACGGAGGTGTGGCCATGTCCTGGCTGCTCTCCGACCACACGACCAATGGCTGGAGCGTCTTCTCCGACTCCTTCGTAGCCACTGCAATCAACACTCGCATCATGTTTACCTCGGTGGTTCCCGAGACTGGCACCGTTGGTAACTTTCTGGATGATGTAAAAGTAACCGTAGCAGTACCCGAGCCAGGAACTCTTGCTCTGTTTAGTTTGGGGCTTCTGGGGCTGGGAATGGCGCGCCGCCGCGGCTAACATCCAAACCTTGCGTTTTAAAAGGCCGCATTTTGCGGCCTTTTTTGTTTTGTCTTCCGCAATAGTGATGGAGCTTAGACATGCCCTCTATCGCTCGTCACCATGACGACATTGCCCTCCTGATGAACCAGGGATAGAAGCCGCATAGATGTAAAATGTATCGACATAGCTGTTTCAAATTTGTAACGGGCGGAATGCAAGGAGTTAATAATGTGTCTTTCACCTTTCCATCTGGCAATCCTGCACCATTTTTCTATCCAGTTTGACAGGTGTCAGGGCCACTGCTATTCCATTAATGATTGATCAAAACATACTCAGCTCATGCCGACCAGCGCCGTCTTGGCAATTGATGAGGGATTCCGGGTAGTTACTGCAGTGGCAGGGCTGCGGTGACACAAACGAGGGGTTGGACTATGGCTAACAACAACCGCGCTGATGGGCAGGACGGGCCGATAGAACGGCGGCAATTTCTCAAACGCACTCTGGGAGCGGTCGGGGTAGCCAGTTTGCCCTTACCAATCAGCCAGGCACTGGCAGCCAGTAATGGCGGCGGAAACCTGGCACCGGATGTGCCGGAATGGTCCCTGTCCCAGGGGAAGCCCATTCTTTCACCCGCCTATGGCCAGCCCTCTAGGTTTGAGGATGGCGTAGTTCGCACACCGACGGACTTAACACCCACCAAAACCTCTTCCTGGAGTTTTACCCCGTTACAGGATCTGAATGGCACCATTACCCCCAATGGCCTGGTCTTTGAACGCCATCACGGCGGGGTTCCGGATATCGATCCTGAACAGCACCAGCTGATGCTGCACGGCATGGTCGAGAAGCCGATGATCTTCGACATGGCAGAGATCAAACGCTTCCCCCAGGTCTCGATGAAGCGTTTCCTGGAATGTTCGGGCAACACTTTGACTGAATGGAAAAAGCCCAGCGGCAAGACCGTTCAGGAAACCCATGGTCTGCTCAGTTGCTGTGAATGGACAGGCGTACGCCTGTCTACGCTCCTGCGGGCCGCGGGTGTCCGGGATAAGGCCAAGTGGATTCTGGCAGAGAGCGCCGATGCCGCCGCGATGACCCGCAGCATTCCCATGGAAAAGGCCATGGACGATGCACTGGTGGTCTATGCCCAGAACGGAGAGGCCTTGCGGCCCGAGCAGGGCTACCCTTTGCGGCTGATCCTGCCAGGCTTTGAGGGCAACACCCAGGTCAAGTGGCTGCGCCGGCTTGAAGTCGGTGACGCGCCCTATATGACCCGGGAAGAAACGTCCAAATACACCGACCTGATGCCGGACGGGAGTGCTCGTCAGTTCACCTTTGTGATGGAAGCCAAGTCGGTAATCACCTTTCCGTCAGGGGGGCACACCCTTCCGGAAAAAGGCTTTTACGAAATCCGGGGGCTCGCATGGTCTGGCCGGGGCAGGATTACCCGGGTGGATGTCTCCACCGACGGGGGCCGCAACTGGACTCAGGCGGAGCTTCAAGGCCCGGTGGAGACCAAGGCACTGACTGCATTCCGGCTCCCATGGCGGTGGAAGGGTGGCAGCGCGCTTCTGCAGAGCCGTGCCATTGATGAAACCGGATACGTGCAGCCCACCCGCCAGGCGTTAATTGACGTGCGAGGGCTGAAATCCGTTTATCACCTGAATGCCATACAGACATGGGAAGTCAGCTCTGATGGAGGGGTCAGCAATGTTCACGTATAAAACCATCGCACCCATTGTACTTGTATCCCTGGCAGGGACAGGCACGGTTATGGCTCAGGATGAAGATTACGGGCTGGGCCGGGAAGCCACCGATCAGGAAATCGCGGGTTGGGACATCGATGTACCGCCCAGCGGTGAAGGTCTGCCCGATGGCTCCGGTAGCGTGGCCGACGGCAAGGAGGTTTACCAGGCCCAATGCCAGAGTTGCCATGGCGCCGACGGCAAAAGTGGCCCGATGGACCGGTTGGCAGGCGGCAACGGCACACTGGCGAGCGACTCTCCAGTCAAGACCGTGGGAAGCTACTGGCCTTATGCCACCACACTCTACGACTACGTCTACCGTGCCATGCCGTTCAACTCTCCACAATCCCTTTCGCCAGATGAAACCTATGCAGTCACCGCCTATGTTCTTCATCTGAACGGCATTGTGGAGGAAGACGCAACCCTCGACTCCGACTCACTCCCGGAGGTCAAAATGCCCAACCGGGATGGCTTCGCCCACCCAGACCCACGCCCGGATGTTGATGCCAGGGCGTGTATGAGTGATTGCAGAAGTGGTGAGTGACGGACCAGGCGAGCAGACGCAGAAATTTTCGGGCACCAGACATCTTGGCCATCAGTTCGAATCCACCCCATCAATTCGCTGCTCCGAGTGGCCCTTCAGAGCTTCCGGCCGATACAGAGCCGTACCCAGAACCAGAACAAACGCGGCCAGCACAAACACTTTGTTCACAAACCAGTTCGTGCGCCAGATGGACCACTCCGGATCCGCCAGAAACCAGATGAACAGCGTCGTGATAATGAGAATCTCAACCACCGACATGCCAATGGCCAGCAACAGGGTATATCGTGGTCGCACCAACAACGCCCAGGCCAGCCAGAGATGAGCCGCCGGCCAAAGATCCCAGTATATATAGGTTGTCCACGCCTCATCGCTGACCAGCGCAAAGCCAACCGGAAACAGATATTTGATAAAGACAGTCCAGGCCACGAGAATCAGGAACAGGTGCGCGAGAAACGTGATCCAGCGGCTCCGAAGATTGTCAGCAGGCGATGTCATTGCGGTGCTCCTGTCCTTTAATCCTATCTTTGCCCACTGGGGCCCTGAGGTACAAGTTCAGCTGCGATGAAGCTGGCCCGGCTCTCCGGAGAGCTCAAGGACATGTCCGCACGCTTCGTGGTTTAATCCGTTGCCGGTACGAGATCAGGGCATGCAACCTGCGAACGCCGCTGTTGCCGGAAGCGGCGTTCGAACATACGGGGCGTTTCTGTCGCGGGTGGAAGCGGGTTCACCCTAAGGACATCAGCCCAGCAGGCGCTCTTTGGCTTCATTGATACGGGCCGCCAGATAGTTACTTCCGCCATGGTCCGGGTGCAGTTTCTGCATCATCCGGCGGTGGGCCTGGATGATCTCCTCCCGGCTGGCACCGGGCTCCAGCCCGAGGATGTCCAGGGCTTCGCTCTCGGTTAAAGGACCGTCGGAATTGGTACGATCACCGGGTGCCCCGCTGTCATCGCGGGCCTCGTCATCCGCACGCCAGGAGTCTCCGAACCGGCGATCAAGGTAGGATTCCAGCAGCCGGGCTGAGTCCTCGTCATGCTCCCGACAGTATCGTAGCAGCTCAATAAATTCGCTCTCGCCCAGATCCGCCAGCGCCCGACCGGCCATGGGGCCTTTCAGGATTTTGCCATTCATGGTTCCGGAGTCGTGGTCCAGGCTCATTTCGAGAATGTCGCTGGACACATGGGATTGGTTGCCCGGCTCGGCCTTTGAGTCCCTTCTTCCTCCACCTGCCACGCGCCCCATCAATAAGGGTGGCAGTACCCGGCGCAACAGTGGATAAAGAAACGCCAACAACGCAAAAATGAAATGCAACCGGCCGGTGACGGCCAGCAGAACCACCATCGCGATACCGGCAAACAACAACAGTCTGATAAGGGCCGGCTTGCGCTGGCCGGGTGGCTGTTTGCGTAGCCAGACCCACGCAAAAACCGACAACACGATAACCAGGAGCGTTAACTGCACTCAGAAACTCCGGGCTCATCAGCCCATTGATGGATGGTTACAGGCACTACCTGATCTGCCGGGTCAGGCGCCTGACTTCCAGGGAACTTCGACTGGAAAAGTCCTGCAAGGCCCTGGTTCCCCCGGAGGCATAGACCGCCACAGCGGCCATAAGATCCTTGAGCACCTGCGGGCTGTTGCGGTCAAAGGGTGCGTAGGCGCCGCCAGACAGCTTGCTCACCTGCTGAAACACCGCCCGGGCATGGGCATCGTCGCCCTCATGGAACATGAACACCGGGGTTCGGAGCATGCCCAGCTCCCCGGCGGTATGGCAGAGCTCGTCCACCGGCTCCTCGCAACAGTCCCCGATAAACACCACGGCCTTGACGGCCTTTGCGCGGGTTTCTTTCACGGCGTGGGCCAACACCCGGCTGACCTGGGTACGGCCACCCAGGCAGGAAACGCCGTTCATCAGGCTCAGCAACTGACCGGTCTCGGTGACAAACCCCGTGGCCTTGAATTCGCCAAAGCCACGATAGTAACAAAGCTGAATGGCCAGGCCGCCCAGATCCCTGGCCGCCATGAACAGCTCACTCTGCAGGTGGCAAGCCTCATCCCAGGTCGCCTCCCGGCTGGCGGTGGCATCCAGGGCGAAAATCAGCCGGCCCTGCCCCCTGCCCTGCTTTGGCAGTTTCCGGACCTGGTGGATAAACTGGTCGATAGACTGTTTATCGGATTTGGTGCGCAGCTCTTTGTCGGACATAAGCGTCTGAAACCGCCTAGGCTGGTTAAACTATGGCTATAAGCGTAGGGCAAAGACCAGGCAATTCACAGGTCCGGCGAAACGGTATTATTGGTCAACAAGCCTGAATACCTCTGATGACTGGGGGCAGCACTGTGTTCAAGGGCCGATGTTTTCAAACCATAGTTCATTCAACCTCATGGTTTTCCCCTCTGGTGGTTCTTCTGATAGTTGCCCTGGCCCTGCCGCGCGCCGTTCAGGCCTCCGGTGGCTTCTACCTGCTGTACCGCCAGTGGCAGCCCTACGACTGGCCGAAAGATTCGCCCTCGGCCACCGAGGTGACCCGTTCCCAGCGTGGACTGGGCTGGCGTCGCCAGGGTGCAGAGGGCGACTTCGGCTTTGATTACGATTACCAACCCCTGCGCATACGCACTGGTGAACCGGCGCACAACGGCCACTTGCACCGGCTAACCTTCGGGGGCCAGTGGCACAATTTGCTTTACCGGGTGGAAGCGCGGGCCGGTTTTTCCGGAACATCAAATATGTTCAAGTATCAAATCTTTCATAGTGATGTGGTGAATGGCCGCGCGGCGATGTTCCGGGCATTAAGTGAGAGCTCGCCCCTGAGTCTCGGAATTGGCGGCGATCATCGCTTCGGCTCCTTCCGCTGGCTTCCCAGGGTGCGCTGGGAACACGCCGGGGATAACGGCCACTGGCTGATGGATCTGCCGGTTATGCTGCGGTGGCAAAGCCCCGCTGCACGCTGGGAGCTTCGACTGGAACGCAAGGGTGATCGCTGGGCCACCCTTGACCCAGCCCGGGATGTCGAGAGCGCGCTCTATCTGCGTGGGTGGAAAACGGAGTTGACCTACCGGATCAACTCCGGTGGTGGATCGTGGCCAGCGGTGGTTCTCGGACTTGGCGCGAGTGTGGATACCCGTGTCCGGTATCGGGACCTGGAGGCCGGCCCCCTGGATCAACGCTTGGGCGATGCCCTTCTGGGGAGTATCAGGCTCGACTGGTAGATCGGTTATCTAGTGTGCCTTAACAAACGTTCGTCTTATTATTGAGCATGTCAGACAGACGCACGATTGACTCAATGCGGCGGGAGTTGCGCTTGATCCATCGCTGTGAAATGAACGTGATACCGGGGCCTGGCTGCAAGCCAGGCCCGCACTTTTTCAGCCTTAATAACAGAGCCAGCTAGCGGTTACAGTTTTGCCAGTGCCTCAGGCACCGGCGTGTCGCCGGACACCACGTCAAAGACGCGATTGGTGGCAGTGTCCGAATCCAGCACCGCGAGCAGGACACGGGCAACATCCTGCCGTGGAATCTTACCGAAACCCTCCAGCCTCGCACTCACCGCAACCTTGCCCGTACCGTCATCATCCGTCAGCCGGCCCGGACGAACAATGGTGTAATTCAGGCCGCTGTTTTTCAGATGCTCATCGGCGTTGTGTTTGGCCCAAAGGTAATGACGGAGTTTTTCCGGCCCCTTTTCCGGCTCTTCAGCCCGCATACTGCTGACCATAATAAAGCGTTTTATACCCATGACCCTGGCTGTATCCACCAGCCGGATAGCACCTTCCTGATCCACATCGATGGTTTTATCCGGCCCCGTATGCGGACCTGAGCCAGCGGTAAAAATGACCGCATCGCAGCCTCTCATGGCTTCGCTACAGTCTTGCTCCAGATCGCCCAGCACGGTTTCCGTAGCGCCCAACTGCTGCAATTCCGGGCCCTGATCCGGGTGCCGGATCAGAGCCCGCACCTCATGGTTGCTATCTGCCATTTCCCGCAACAGATGCTGGCCAATTTGCCCGTTGGCTCCTGCAATGAAAACATGCATGATGGATCTCCTGGTTTGCTGATTGGCGTAACTAACTCTCATAGCTTTGTGCGCAGCACTTACCATTCAAGGCACCGGGACATCCATTAGCCAGCCACTCATGATCAGGGACCTGGTAGAGCCAGGATTTGCCACTACCAGGCGCTCGATGGCTACGACATAGCGTCAAGTTTCTTTATCGCTTTTTTAAGTACCTTAACCGATTCGGCATGTTTGCCCTGGCTATGCAGTGATTCGCCCTGATCACGGAGCGCTTTGATACTGGCTTCAGTCTTACTATCGAGTTGGGCTGACTGCAGTTGTTGGTCGATCTGACTAACCAGAGACGGGCACTGACCAGCCAGCGCAGTGCCAGCTAGGAATACAGTGATTAATAGTGCAGCGAGATAGCGCATAATATTTCCTCCTTTGGCGCATCCCAGATAGCATCGCTAACCTGGTCGCCGTTTGACCTATTTTGGGGGATTTAGTTCCGAAACCCGGGGCAGACTTCCCACCAGCAACACCGGTTTCAGCCAGGCGCAGCGGGGAAGACACTCAGCTAATAAATCTGTCCCACTTTTCAGGATGGTAGAAGAAGCCAATGAAACCACTTAAGGGCTGTATATGATATTCGGAATGGCCTGGTTCGCCATGATGTGGTTTGGACTGATCATGGTGGCGCTGATTGCTGCCCTGGTGTTCGTCCTGCGCCGGCGTCACGATGCCGGGGATGACATCGAAGCGCCCACCGGCGAGCAACAAGATGAGGCTCGCCAACAGGTGCTTGACATGGTCAAGGGTATGCATGCCGCTGCTGACGGTCTCCATGGCCGCGCTCGTGTAAGGGCGTTGCGGAACTATATGGATAGCATGAGCGATGGCCTGGAACTGGCCTCGGAAATCCGCTCCCCTGCCAGCGGCTCCCCCAAGGGGGAATGGGTCATTGCGCCCGGAGCAAAACCCGAGCGTCGTATTCTCTACATTCACGGGGGCTCCTGGATCGCTGGCAGCCCCAAAAGCCATCGTGCCATTACTGACCGGTTGTCGCGGCTGGCCCACGCCTGCGTATTCGCTGTCGATTACCGGCTGATGCCGGAAAACCGCTACCTGGACGGCATTATCGACTGCCAGAGGGCTTATCGCTGGATGCTGGACAATGGCCCGGGCCAAAAGGCTCCGGCCAATTTCGTGGTGGTTGCGGGGGACTCCGCTGGCGGCAGCCATGCCTTGGGACTCATCGCCTGGATACGAGATCAGGGCCTGCCACCACCGAACGCCGCTATTGCATTGTCACCCTCCACCGAACTGATGCTGACCTCACTGGGCAGCCGTGCCAACCTGAAAACCGATGTCATGCTGGGACCAACCGTTAAAAAGCTGTCCCGGGTACCTCTGCCGTTGCTGTGGTGGGGAACCTTTCTGGGCATGCGGGTATTGCCCACCAGTCCGATGGCATCGCCCCTGCGCGGAACGTTACACGGTCTCCCGCCAACACTGATTCACGCCAGCGAATCGGAACTATTACTGGAAAACGCCCAGCGGTACGTTGAGAAAGCGCGGGCTGCCGGTTCACCGGTGGAAATGAAAACCTGGCCTGACATGGTTCATGTGTGGCATCTGTTTACGCCGCTGTTACCGGAGGCGGAAGAAGCGTTCGAGCATATCGGGGAGTTTCTGGCGCGGGTGGAAGCGAGTTCCTGCCGGTGAGTATTTGCCGTAAGGACTTCGACAGGCCCCGGCATTTGTCCTAGCATTAACTGGGTTGCAGAAGTCAATCGATCCAACTTGTATTTTAGCTGCCTTTCTATTTTTAGTCCCCAAAAGGCTCCTACAACTGATTTACTGTTTTACAGAGGAATGAAATGTCCTATTTCACGATTGCAGGGGTCCAGATGCATGCCCTGCATCACGGCGACAATACCGAAACCATGCGCCACCGGATTGATCTGCTGATGGCCCGTTTCCCGCAAGTGCAAATGGTGATGTTCAGTGAGCTCATAGTCACCGGCTCTTCCACCCATCACGCTGAACCTCTGCCGAGCGAAAAGGAAAACAGATTCTGCGAAATGGCCGAGCAGCATGGGATCTGGTTGATCCCTGGTTCCATGTTTGAGCGCCTGGACGATAAGATCTACAACACCCTGAGCGTAATAAATCCTCAGGGGCACGTGGTCTGCCGCTATCGCAAGATGTTTCCGTTCCGCCCCTACGAAAAAGGTGTGGAAGCCGGCACCGAGTTTGTTGTTTTTGATGTCCCGGGCATAGGCCGGTTCGGGGTGTCCATCTGCTATGACATGTGGTTCCCCGAGACCACCCGTACGCTGGCTGCCATGGGCGCAGAGGTTATCCTGCACCCCACCATGACGGACACGATCGACCGGGACATCGAGCTCTCAATTGCGCGCACCAATGCGGCAATCAACCAGTGCTATTTCTTCGATTTCAACGGGGCCGGAGCCATGGGGAACGGTCGCTCCATTGTGGCGGGACCTTCGGGTGACGTTATTCACCAGTCCGGTATCGGTGATGAAGTGGTGCCGATCGAGATTGACATGCAGCGGGTTCGTCGTGAGAGGGAAAGAGGTCTTCGGGGCCTCGGTCAACCCCTGAAAAGCTTCCGGGACCGGGAGGTAGACTTCAGTCTATACCGGCATCCGGACAGCTCGACCCCGTTTCTTGACAGCCTTGGGTTGCTGGAAAAACCAACAAGAGATGATCTGCTCAAATCTTGATGCCGCCGCAGGCTCTTGATAACGCAGCAGGCGCTCTGACGGAGGCACAGTGGATAATAAAAACATGATCCGGGGACTGATCAATAGGTTCCGTCAGCGCGTCGCCGACTGGCTTTCACCGGAAACAGAAGAGGATCTGGTGCCCGCAAAAACAACAATCAATGCCGAACACAAAAATTCTTCGCAAGCTCGGCAGGACAGGTCCACAAGAGGGGTGAAAGAAATGAGCACACTAAAAAGCATTTCCGATATTCGTCGTTATTTCCACAACAACAAGGAGCCGGTTTATTTTATCTCCGCGACCAACTTCAACCTTTTGGGCATCGGGGACTGGGTGGGCAATTTCCGTCACATCAATTACATCAACTGCTTCGACGACAAACAGAAGAACGTTTTCGTACCGAAGGAAAAATTCCCTCGCGACTTTGAAAGCATCGAGGATATCAATAACTACCTTCTTGAGCACAAGGAAGTCATTGATTACCTGCAGTCCCGGGGTGGCAAGGGCACCGTCGCGTTTCTCATGTTCGATGAGCGCACGGAAGAAATCTGCGAACAGCTCGGGCTGAAGGTCGCTTTCCCGCCGGCAAAGCTGCGCTCACGGATGGACAACAAGATCGAGACCGTACGTATTGGCAACAAGGTTGGCGTGCCCAGTGTGCCCAATGTGCTGGCCAAAGTGGGCAGCTACGACGATCTGATGGAGGTGTGCGCCCCACTGAGTACCACCGACCTGGTCATACAGACTGCTTTCGGCGACTCCGGCCACACCACTTACTTCGTCTCCAACGAGGACGAATATTACAAGTACGCCGAAGAAATCGAGGCAGAGCCCGAAGTCAAAATCATGAAGCGTATCAACTGCCGTGGTTCCGCCATCGAGGCCTGCACGACGCGTTGCGGAACCGTGGTGGGGCCGCTGATGACCGAACTGGTGGGATTCAAGGCGCTAACACCGTACAAGGGTGGATGGTGTGGCAATGAAATGTTTGCTGGCGCCTTCACGCAGGACGTACGTGATAAGGCCCGCGAGTATACCTTCAAGTACGGGGAAGCCCTGCGGGAAGAGGGATATCGCGGTTATTTTGAACTGGACTTCCTGATCGATACAGATTCGAACGAAGTTTATCTGGGTGAACTCAATCCGCGGGTTACCGGTGCCAGCTCCCTTACCAACGTCGCGGCATTCGCCCATTCCGACATTCCCCTGTTTCTTTTCCATCTGCTGGAGTTTTCGGGTGAAGATTTCGATCTTAACATCGAGGAACTCAACGAACGCTGGGCCCACCCTGAAAGTATTGACAGCTGGAGCCAACTTGTCATCAAGCACACGGATGAGTCTGTCGACCTGCTAACCGAAGCCCCCCAGTCAGGCGTCTGGCGAATGGCTGACGACGGCAGTATCAAGTTCGACCATTACAGCTACCATCCCCACGCTGCAGAGAGCGAGCAGGAAGCCTTTTTCATGCGAATCAGCGGAAAGGGAGATTTCAGGTATGAGGGCGCAGATCTGGGCATTCTGATTACCAGGGGGCGCCTGATGAATGATGACTTCCAACTGACGTCCAGGGCTCAGGCATGGATCGATGGTATCCGGGGGCAATTCAAAGGCCAGTCCCTGCAGGATCCGACAGTTGAGTCCGTCGCCGTCAATCACGCCATTGGCGGTGGCAATTTCAAGATTCTGTGAGCAATGAGAGCGGTAGGGCGGTTGATGCCGTTATCGCCCCTCGTTCCCGGAGTGAGGTGGGGGCTGCTGTGACACACCAGAAGCAACTGACCTTCAGAGCAGTCGATGAGGCGGCTCCCGGCGAAAAATGGCGGAGCCTATTTGAGCTTCACTGGCCCGCGTTTGAACGATGGTATCTGTCCGAAACCGAGCGCGAACGCCCCAGTTATCTGGCCTGCCTCAATGCTCTCAGTAAGCACATGCCAGAACTTGTGCCAACCTACCGATGGCTTTGCGAACTGTCCGGAGGCAGGGACCTGCCATCGCGTATGCTTAGCCTGTATCGACCTCCTCCGTATATCACCGGCTGCTCCCAGGCCGTTATGGCCACTGGCCAGACCAATGTTCTGGTAAGAAACTACGATTATCCGCCGGAACTCTGCGAGGGCACCATTCTCTCAACCTGCTGGAACGGCCGGCGAGTCATTGCCATGTCAGACTGTCTCTGGGGAGTCCTGGATGGCATGAATGAGGGCGGGCTTGCCATTTCACTGGCGTTTGGGGGTCGCAAGACCGTCGGAGATGGGTTCGGAGCGCCGATCATTCTGCGCTACATACTCGAATTCTGCGGCACTACTGAGGAAGCCGCCCGGGTTCTGGCCAGGGTCCCGACGCATATGGCTTATAATATAACCGTGAGCGATGCCCGGGGGCACTATGTCACCGCGATGATCGGCCCTGACCGGGAAGCGTCCATCAAACGTATCCCGATGGCGACCAATCATCAGAAAAAAATCGAATGGTACGCTCATGCACTGGCCTCAGAAACCCTGATCAGAGAGCGCCAGTTGGCCATTCTTCTGGAGGATGAGGAAACCACAGAGGAGCGCCTGATCTCGTCCTTTTTTTCGCCGCCGTTGTTCCGCAGCGACTATCGGCGTGGCCTGGGCACAATCTACACGGCTGTCTACCACCCGCTGGAGGGCCGCGTGCACTACTGCTGGCCCGGCCATTCGATGGAACTCTCGTTTGATCACTTTGAAGAAGGCAGCGTGAACATCCTTTACACCAGTCGTCCTGATGTCATGGAACAGGGGTAAATAATTATGGGTGATATAAGCGAAACCGACGCATCCTACAGCGCTCTGGGTTTTTATCACAAGATTTCCCAACTGAGATCAGACACCTGGAACTCTCTGAAGCGGGATATGGGAATCCTGGTGAAAGCCGGTGGCCAGGCAGACGTCCGGAACCTGATCAAAGCGATTGATATTAAACTGACCCGGCTGGAAATCATCGAGGATTATCATGCTTTCCCCTCAAGAGAGGATTTCCAGTATATCTGGTCCCTGTTCCGCTCGGGGGAATATGCTTCCCTTGAGAAAGTCGTGCGTCGGCTTGTGCGAACCCTGATCAGCGAATCCTACCGTCGCCGTCACGTGGATCTTAGTGGCAGTGATGCCGAGTCTGAAGATCTCGAAGCCCTTGATGCCCTGGACCAGCTGCGAAGGGGGCACCCCGCCTCAAACAGCGCGGCAAAGCCGTATTTCGAACTTCTGATTGTTGACGCCATGTCGCGCCAGGAAGAAGGAGTGGTGCGTGAGGCCTTCCACAGGCTGCGCCGACCTGAAGACAAGTTCATTTACGACGTGGTTACCGTCAGAAGTTTTGAAGACGCCCTTATTGCCATTCTGGTGAACCCCAACATTCAGGCCTGCCTGATCCGGTATGAATTTCCGCACAAATCGAAATACAACCTGAGTGTGCTGAGAAACTATCTGGAGGGGCTGTCAGAGGTAGAGCTGGACTCCCGGACCGAGGCCGAACGAAGCCTTCTTCTGGGTTCGATGATCAGTGAGATTCGCCCGGAAATCGATCAGTTCCTGGTGACCAGCGGCGACGTAGAGCTGACCGCCAGCAGTGACATCCGGCACTTCAACCGGATCTTTTACCGGGAGACGGATTACATCGAGCAGCATCACACCATACTGAGGGCTGTCGATAACCGTTACCGGACCCCATTCTTCGATGCGCTGAGAGAGTACAGCCGAAAGCCCACCGGCGTCTTTCATGCCATGCCTATTTCCAGGGGCAAGTCGGTGACCCGCTCCCACTGGGCGGGTCAGATGATCGATTTTTACGGCATCAACATCTTTCTGGCGGAAACATCCGCCACATGCGGGGGCCTGGACTCCCTTCTACAGCCCTACGGCCCGATAAAGAAGGCCCAGGAGTATGCCGCGCGGGCTTTTAATTCACGCCAGAGCTTCTTCGTGACAAACGGCACCTCGACCGCCAACAAGATTGTGGTGCAGTCGATGATCAAACCCGGTGATATCGTGCTGGTTGACCGGGACTGCCACAAGTCCCATCACTATGGCATGGTCATGTCTGGCGCCCACGTGGTCTATCTTGACTCCTATCCCCTGAATGACTATTCCATGTATGGGGCGGTCCCACTGAAAGAAATGAAAAAGGCGCTGATTGAACTCAAGCGCAATGGTCAGTTGCACAAGGTCAAGATGCTGCTGCTCACCAACTGCACGTTCGACGGCGTCGTTTACAACGTCCGCCGGGTTATGGAAGAGTGCCTTGCCATAAAACCGGACCTGGTATTCCTGTGGGATGAGGCCTGGTTTGCCTTTGCCACCTTCAACCCGACCTACCGTCCGCGTACGGCAATGCACGCGGCCAAAACTCTGCGGAATCGCTATTACAGCGATGCCTACCGTGAGGAATATGCACGGTGGAAAGAGAACTTCGACCAGCTTGATCCGGACGACGACGCCACTTGGCTTGATAATCCTCTGCTGCCAGACCCCGATCTGGTTCGGGTGCGGACCTACGCCACCCATTCCACTCATAAGACCCTGACCTCCTTGCGCCAGGGGTCCATGATCCATGTTTACGATCAGGAATTCCGGCAGAAAAATGAAGCCGCGTTTCACGAAGCCTACATGACCCACACCTCGACATCGCCCAATTACCAGATTCTGGCATCGATGGACGTCGGGCGGATGCAGGCCGAGATGGAAGGGTTTGAGCTGGTCCATGCTCAGGTGGAGGCAGCACTATCACTCCGCGAGCACCTGTACACCAATCCACTTCTGCTGAAATATTTCCGGGTCCTGACTAACAAGGACATGATCCCCGCAGAATATCGCCAGTCCGGCATAGAAACCTTCTACGATCCAGTCACCGGCTGGAATAAAATGGAGGAGGCCTGGGCTCATGACGAATTCGTGGTTGACCCAAGCCGGATCACCATGGCGATTGGCGAGACCGGGATTGACGGGGATACCTTCAAGAATGAATACCTGATGAACCAGTACGGCATCCAGATCAACAAGACCTCCCGTAACACGGTGCTGTTCATGACCAACATCGGAACCAGTCGGGGCTCGATTGCCTACCTGCTCGATGTGCTGGTCAAACTGGCCAAGGGCTTCAATCGGCGCTGGGACGACAGCAGCCGCCCTGAGCGCAAGATTATTGAGCGCAATGTCCATTCCCTGACCAAAGAGCTGCCGCCGCTTCCGGATTTCAGCCGTTTTCATGACGCGTTCAGACCCCGAAAGGATTCCCGGGAGGGGGATATCCGGCGGGCCTTCTTCCTGAGCTACACTGAGGAGAACACCGAATACCTGAGGTTTGACAACGACGACCTTCAGAAAGTCATGGAACAGGGCCGCGACGTCGTATCCTCAAGTTTCGTAATCCCCTATCCTCCGGGCTTCCCGGTGCTGGTACCGGGGCAAGTGATCAGTGAGGAGATACTCGAGTTCCTGTTAGCACTGGATGTCACCGAGATTCACGGCTATCGCCCCGAGCTTGGCCTGTCAGTGTTTACGGAAACGGCCCTTGAGGCGACGGACCAGGCACGGGGGTAGGCCCGCACATGTACGTGCTATAGGTAAAGCAATCCATGGATCGACGGCGGCATGCCCCGCCAGATGATTTACGAGGATCAACCCGCCAGCGCGGCCCGCACCTTCTTGCTCAGATGCCCCATGTCAACCCGCCCAAGTACCTGGGGACGCAGCTCGCTCATCACACGACCCATGTCCTGCATACCCTGGGCGTCGGTTGAACTGATGGCCTGCCGGATCAGGCCATCCAGGTCATCCTCGGTAAGGGCGGCGGGCATGAACTCCTCGATAATCACCATTTCCGCCCGTTCCTTGTCGCCCAGCTCCTGGCGACCGGCGTCATCGTATTGACTGGCAGCATCGCGGCGCTGCTTGAGCATCTTGTCCAGCACCTTCAGAACGTCCTCGTCATCCAGGTCACGGCGTTCATCAATCTCGATCTGCTTAACCGCGGCCTGAGCCATACGCAGGGTGACAAGCCGGGTTTTATCCTTGTTCCGCATCGCGTCTTTTACCGCGCTGTTCAGTTGTTCCTTGAGTGTTGGTGCCGACATTGGCAAGCTCCTGTTCTATGGGTTAGGGGGACGGACTTCGCATGAAGCGAAAGAGTAGATTTAACGGAAAATCGGAGCAGGTTCAATCGTGGACAATGAGGGAGACCCATAGGTTTCCTCCGGTTCGGCGCCCTGTTAACTCTGTTGGAATCAGTCCCTTTAACGCCCGTATCGGCCTGGCTCCGGCAGGTGGAGCTGCTGAACAATGGCCAGGCCGGCCACCTGCTGGAGGACTATCTGGCTGAAGCCACTGATTGCCTGTTTCCTGGGTTGATTCTGGACAAGGAAATACAGACCAGTCCTCAGGGAGATCGCTCTCAATCAGCTCGCTGATTGCGGCATCGTCATCCAAATCCTGCAGGCCAAGTCTGCAGAATGGTGGAACCTTTCTCGGGCTGGCGGTGTAATTGGCCATCTCAAGCATGGCAACCGAAGCCGTCAGCCCAAAGTACATCACGGGTGTCTGAGGAAGGTTCCATCTCGCACCGTCTTCAAAAGATCCACCGAGCCCCGTGTAGTTTTCAAGAAATTTTTCCGGCGCGATTCGGAAAAGCGGCATTTTGACGAACCAAAATCATCTTGCTCCAAACTGATACATTGATGATATGTCGCACCTGTATTAGTTTGGAGCAGGTATTTCAAATTTTTGAGCCTTTTTATGGGTTGGCTAACAAAAACACGTTCCTACCCCTCACGGAGATTTATCATGATCGTCAATTATAGAAGCATATTTCGCCAAATTCCCCGCATCTTCTTTGCGGCCGCTTATATGGTCCTGATGTCTGCACCTGCAGGAGCAGCCGGGTACGACAATGCTCTGAAGGGTGTTAAAAACTATGACGCTGTCTACGAGGTAAGCCAAGGTGATCCCAAGGTCGTTAACCCCGTTTTCCTGGTAATAAAGAACTCCTACGAAGCACCTGAAGTGAAGGCACTTGCGAAAGACCCCAACATTGCCATTGTTTTTCACGGGCCGGTGGTGAAACTGCTCTCGACTGACACCGCATCGTTTAATGAGGCAGAACGGGTCGAGGTACAGAAATTCCAGGCAACGCTTAAACAAATGAAAAAAGACGGGGTGACACTGGAAGTTTGCCGTTATGCTCTGAAAGGGATGGGTGTAGATGAAGCGACGATTATTCCGGAGATCGACCCGGTAGATAATGGTTTCGTCTCGGTCATCGGCTATCAGATGCAGGGGTACGCGGTTGTCCGAATCCCCTAAACAAAAAAATGGGTTGTTGCCCTGCAGGATGAAGGTCACATTGAGGTCCGCCAGGAGTCTGCGCGCAGACATTGCGCCAGGCCGGTAAAGTGCCGGTATCCTGTGACCTCGGAGGGAGTCGGGAGAGAATTCATCCCTGGCCAATTTCGGTTTTACTGTTCAACCACCACAAAGAACAAACGATCAGTGAATCGAATCTGATCTCCGCCAAGCTGGCCATCGACTTCCAGAATACCCTGTTCAATTTCACCAGGAGTAAAACCCGCCAGACTTGACATAAACCGGGCCCGAAGCAGTGCGTACCAGCGCTCCTTCGGCATTTCGACGTAATATGCTTCTGTGTTTGTCACAGCGTTAAGACCGGAGGCGGAGATTTCTTCGAGAAGAATGTCAAGTTCTGGCTGACTCTCTGAAAAGGCTGCCATCCCCCGCTTAAAAAGGGGGAACTCGGGCAAACTGGGCCGGGTCACCATTAAAACACGACCGTTGGGCATCAAACTTGAGCGTATTTTCCTCCAGAAACTCCGACGATTCCGTATGTGATGGATCGATTCCTTGATAAGGATCCGGTCCAGTTGTACCCGTCTTTTGACAAACGCTTCAGCGGACTCACAGTATGTCTGGAGGCCTCCGTATTGTACTGCGTTCATGAGCATGGCTTCGGAGGGGTCCACGCAGATGGCATCAGATTCAAGCGGGGCGCCCTGCTTCAGAAGATGCGCAAACATACCGGTCCCTGCCCCCAGGTCCGCGAACTTGCAATTCGTGTGCATTTTCAAATGCCCAAGAGTCTTCTTCAGCATCCAGTCCCGGTAGCCATCAGTTAAAAGCCAAAGGTCATCATATTCCCGGGAGATTCCGGAAAAAGCCGTCGTCAATATCTCTCTCCAATGAAGCTACTCTCAACGCCCCGATTTACCCCTGCGCCCAGGCTCGGTTGATACCGGGCGGCAAGGACCAGACATTCGCGCTGAGCTCACTATCGTCCAAGTCAAAGAACCAGACAAGCAAATACCCAGTGAGAGGCGATAAATCCCACATGCATTTCATCCATTCAGTGGCTCTTGTTGGGATAAACTGCCCGACAACCACTCTTCGCAGGCTGTTTAACGAAAAGTTGTGTTGGCGCTCATCCCGGGCAACAAACTGGACAGCCCGCTGGACATGCTCCGGTTTCACGTTGACGTTGATGCGTCCGGTTTCAGCATCGTGGGCGAAAAAATCCCGATTGCCCACTTCGGCAATGCCGGCAACGGTGTCAAACAAACCCAGAAATCGAATGGTAACCGTCTTGCTCTATGGTGTCCTTGAAGTAAAGCGTTTCCAGCTTCGAAACGCTGGTTTCGGCGTTGAGGTAACTGCCTTCCATGATCTGCGACAACTCACTGCGGCATTCATCTTCCGATATAGCTCCGGCGGCATTGGCTGTCAGACATTCATCAAACCACCCTGGTCAAACGCGGCCAGCAGGCCGGAAATGGACAACAGGGCATACGGCGAGAGATTTTTGCCAATCATGGGCGTTGCCTAACCCTTGAGCGCCAGAATGCGCCTGGCACCGTTAAGCACGACAACCCCCGCAATGGTGCCGATAATCAGATCCGGATAATTGGATCCGGTCCACGCGACCAGGAGGCCGGCGGTGATGACGCCCACGTTGATTACCACGTCATTGGCCGAGAATATCCAGCTTGCCTTCATGTGCGCCCCACCCTCTCGATGCCTGTATATCAGCAGCAGACAAGTGGTATTGGCAATCAATGCGACGAATGCAATAACCATCATCACCATCGATTCAGGCTCACTGCCGAAGACGAAGCGTCTCACCACCTCCGCGAGTACGCCAACAGCCAGAATCATCTGGAGTACCCCCGCAAGATGCGCGGCACGCACCTGCATTCTCACGCTATGCCCGACGGCATAAAGGGCGAGCCCGTAGACTGCCGCATCGGCAAAATTATCGAGGGACTCACCAATCAGCCCGGTGGACTGGGCAATCAGGCCGGCAGTCATTTCCACCACGAACAGGACGGCATTGATGCCGAGCAACCAGCGCAGGGTGGCGGACTCTTTCGCAGCAGAGGCTGTGGAGGATTCGGCGGCCTTGATGGCCTCGGGATCAGCAGCGGCGGTTTCCTGAAGCGAGGCTCCCAGCCCCAGGGTCGTCAGTTTCGCCGTGATAGGATCAGCCCCCTCATCATGCACGACCTGCAACCGGCGGTTCGGCAGGTCGAAGGACAGCGCCCGAATCTCATCAAAGCCATTCAGGGCCAGGCGAATCATTCGCTCTTCTGAGGGGCAGTCCATCTTCGGCACGGCATAAACGCTGACCCATTTCCCCGATGCTTCGGAGGAGTCCCGCCTATCGGTGTCCGCTGGGGGCGTTGCATCGCAGCCGCAGGCGTCTTTACAGGTATTGCTCATGACACGGCTCCACTTGAGTACTATTCAGTGATGATTTAAAACCATATAGTCACTATAAGGTCAATAAAGCGGAAAGAACCCGTTGAGGAGGAACCTGATGCGCATTGGACAGTTGGCACGGTCAGTAGGGGTCGATACCCAGACGATCCGCTTCTATGAACAGCAGGGCTTGTTGCCGCCGCCAGATCGGCAGGAGAACGGTTACCGTGTCTATACCGAGAAGCATGGTGAGCGGCTGGCTTTCATCCGTCGCTGCAGGATCCTGGACTTGTCACTGGCTGAAATTCACGAACTACAGAGCTATCAGGACAACCCTCATCAGCCCTGCACGGCCGTCAACGCCTTGCTTGATGAGCGTATTTCTCATGTCCGCTCGCAGATAACAGCTTTGCAGGCGCTTGAGAAACAACTCGTTTCACTGAGAGCAAGTTGCAACGATGACCGGCAAGTTGAGGCTTGTGGGGTTCTTGCAGGAATCAGCTCGGGCAGATTCCGGGGTGCTTCCCAGGTCAGAAATCCCTGAGGGCCGACCGACTCTGGACCGCCCCCGCCGTCGAAACGGCGGGGGCGAATGAAATAGAGCGTTGCCGCCGGCACCCGGGCTACGGGTGTGGGTTGCTGCCACAACAAGGGTTGTCTCTATTTACAGTTGCCTCTATTTATTGCGGTGGCTCTCCGTTTGATTCCTTTTTGCAAGGAACTCATAGGGTCATTGTGTGTTGGTATCGTCCAGATCCAGGGTAAGGGGCAGGTCAGCCGGTGCCAGGCAGATGCCTTCGTCACTGCAGGCCTGTACCCGCACTGTCATGTCGAGCTTGCCTGCTTCTTTCAACATGGCTGTCTGTTTTTCGTCGGGCAGCAGCCGAATGCTCGCGTCGTCATCGTAAACCTCAAGGGCAGTATCCCCAAGGGTAATGTCACTGACCCGGCCACGGGGATACTGGGTCGGAATTTCAAGCGACTGGCCGTTAACTGACGAACTGGCGACGGTGGGAATCAGGAACTCCATCGATGCCGGATTGGCGTTCACGTGCCAGCCCGGCTCAATGTCCAGCGACACAACAATTTCCCCGGTATCACCAGTCAGTGCTTTATTCTCTCCAACAACTTTCAGGCGCACCTTGTCGGAAGAATCCGCCAGCCCCGTCCGGGCAGCCGGTGCCAGGCCTTCAGAGCTGGCTGGTGCCGTCGGGGTAGTGCTGATGGTACTTCCGGGGTTGGTATCGATCAACATGAATACGGCTGCGATCACGATCAGTAAAACCGCTACGCCAGCCAGCCATGCTTTGGGTCGGGTCACCATGCTTCATCTCCAGTGTCTAAGGTTGTGAGTTTTCGGTGCGGTTGATCGCCTCGACCAGGCTATCGGTGTCAAAGAGCCCCGTGAAACGGGCGATAACGGTGCCGTCACCGTCAATAACCGCTGCGAACGGTAAGGCCTGCCCACCCGTCGCGGTTAACAATGCGTCCTTTTCAGGGTCACTTGCTGTCACATCGACCTGAATCGGCACCATGTTGGCGCGCCGCACGGCTTCGGCCACAGCGGGCTCCTCATACACGGTGCGCTCCAGTACTTTGCAGTTAATGCACCAGTCTGCGGTGAACTCCAGCAAATAGGGGGCGCCACGGGCTCTTGTTTCCGTCAGAAGCTCCGGTGAATAGTGTTGCCAGACAAGCCCTCCCTCACCGTTCTCCGCGGGAGATGCGAATGCCAGCACCGCTGTAAGCGCAAGGCCTGCCGTCGTTGCAGCAATGACACGCACCGCACTGTTCCCCTGAATGAATCGCCGGATACCCCAGAACAGGACCAGTGCCAGCCAGGCCCACCACAGCCACGGGTAAACCGCTTTAGGGACCAGGCTCGCGCTGAAAAAGACGGCTGCGGCCAGCAACACCAGTGCGAGCACTTCACGAATGGCCACCGTCCAGGGGCCCGCCTTGGGCAATCGCCGCAGCCACTCGGGCTTGAGCATCAACACAGCGTAGGGCAGGGACAGCCCCAGCCCGATACTACCGAATATCCCCATGATCACCGGCGCGGGCTGGGTAACGGCAAAAGCCAGAACTCCGCCCAGGAAAGGCCCGGCACAGGGTGCGGCCAAAATGGCGCTCATCAGCCCTGAGACGAATGCTTCAACGTAACGCCGACCATGGGCCGAGGCGGCAAACGCCGGAACCGGAATGGGCAGGTCCAGCCAGGTGACCACCGCAAACCCGACCATCAACGCAACCAGGACAGCCACGAACACCGTTGACTGGAACAAGGTGCCCCAATTCCACTGCAGCAGCGCGGTCAGGCCGCCCAGCGTCAGGAAAAAGGTCAGTGTTCCGACCGTGAACGCCAGTGCAGCCAGCACACGGTGTGAACGCTGGCTGCCCGCCTCGCGCAGGATGGTCCGGACCTTGATGGGAATCGCGGGCAGAACACAGGGCGTCAGGTTGAGCAGCAAACCTGCCACAACCGCCATCAGGATCTGGCCGGCGATGAGTAAATAAGGAAGCTGATCCATCAGTCAACGATCCCCAGCGCTTCTTGGGTCGGCACACCAGTCTGGCCTCGCCATTGGCCGCTCGTGTTCTTGAACAGTAGCCCTGGTGTTCCACTGAAACCCAATTCGACCATCCACTGGCTGTGTCGTTCGAGCGCCTCGGTTTCCGGATCCATCGTCGGTGCCGCAGTTACCAGGGTTGCAATCAAACTCAAAAAGAGTGTCATCGAAAGCCTACGGCAGAGCATGGTCATGCGCCGCACGGGGTATTCCAGAGAGAATGACATCACAAGTAGGTTCCCATTTTTAGCTATTCGTCATGCAATTATGAGACGCTGGCTAGTGCTGCTCCGCTTTCGCTTACGTTGCTTGCCGCAAAGTCTCTGCTATCGGATTTGAACCGACCAAGCCGGAGGGAGTTCGTTACCACGAATACGCTGGAAAGGCTCATTGCTCCAGCGGCCAGCATGGGATTAAGCAGGTAGCCGGTAAACGGGAAAAGAACGCCCGCCGCCACCGGAATAAGCGCCAGGTTATACCCGTAGGCCCAGACAAAATTGCCGAGGATCGTTTTGCGGGTGCGCCGGGAAAGCGCCGCGGCATCGACGATTCCCCGAAGGTCGCCGCGCATCAGAACCACGTCGCCTGCCTCGATGGCAATGTCAGTACCCGTGCCAATGGCAATACCCACATCGGCCTGGGCCAATGCCGGTGCGTCATTGATGCCGTCACCCACGAAAGCGACCCGCGCACCGTCTTCCTGCAGACGCTTTACCTCTGCCGCTTTCTGGTCCGGCAATACCTCCGCAAGCACCCGTTCAATACCCGCCTGCCGGGCAATGGCCTCGGCGGTGGCGCGATTATCACCGGTGAGCATGGCCACACTCAGCCCTGTGGCCTTAAGCGCAGCAACCGCTTCCACCGAGCCGTCCTTGAGCGGGTCGGCCACTGCAATCAGCGCGGCGAGACGGCCGTCGACGGCAACATACAGCGGGGATTTTGCTTTTTCAGCCAGTGACACCGCGCTGTCGGCCACGCTGGCCAAATCGATACCGAGGCGGCGCATATAACGGTCCGCGCCGACGTTTATCCGGTGCCCGGCGACCTGTGCCTGGACCCCATAGCCCGGCTCTGCCTGGAAATCACTGACCGCTGGCAACCTGAGCCCCCGATCCCTGGCGTCCTTGACAATGGCTTCCCCAATGGGATGTTCGCTCTCGGTTTCCACAGCCGCGACCCAGGCCAACACCTCATCCTCGCGACCTTCCACCAGAATGAAATCCGTCAGCTCGGGCCGGCCCCGGGTCAGGGTACCGGTCTTGTCGAGGACGATGGTGTCCATCCGAGCCAGCGTCTCCAGGGCCGCCCCTTTGCGGAACAGCACGCCCATTTCGGCGCCCTTGCCGGTTCCGACCATAATGGCCGTCGGCGTGGCCAGCCCCATCGCGCAGGGGCAGGCGATCAGCAGCACGCTGACCGTTGTCACGAAGGCAAAGGACAGTGCCGGGGCGGGCCCGAAGCTGAACCAGGTGATAAACGTCAGGATTGCAAGCACGATCACAACAGGTACGAAAACCCCGGCGATCCTGTCAGCCAGCTCCTGAATTGGAGGTTTATCGGCTTGCGCCGATTCCACCATACTGATGATCTGCGCAAGAACGGTGTCCGCACCCACCCGGGTAGCCCGGAACGTCAGTGAACCATTCTTGTTGATGGTTCCACCCACCAGTTCGGCGTCTTTCTGCTTGGCGACCGGCACCGGCTCGCCGCTGATCATGGACTCGTCCACGTAGGACTGGCCCTCTTCCACCACGCCATCAACAGGAACGCGTTCGCCCGGGCGGACCTGGATACGGTCACCAGGCACTACCGCTTCAATCGGAACCTCGACGACTTCCCCGTCCCGAATGACCCGGGCGGTCTTGGCCTGCAGCTGCAGCAGCTTTTTGATGGCCTCTGATGTCCGCCCTTTGGCGATGTGCTCGAAGTAGCGCCCCAGCAAAATGAGCGTCACGATCACCGCCGCCGCCTCGAAATAACTCTCGGCGGTGCCGGCGGGGAAAAATCCGGGCACCAGTAATGCTGCAACGGAATAGAAATAGGCGGCACTGGAGCCGATCATGACCAGGCTGTTCATGCCGGGGTTGGCATGGCGCAGCTCAGCGTAGCCGGACCGGAAGAACCGCGACCCGGCATAGAACAGAACCGGCGTGGTCAGGAGCCATTCAATAGCCATCCAGCCACGATGGGACAAGACGCTGGCGTATAGCGCCTCAAGAGCAGGAATCATTTTGCCCATGGCAATCAAAACCACCGGGATGGTCAATGCTGCAGCAAAGATCACTTTCCGGCGAAGGTCAATGCCCTCCTTGTCCTGCTCTTCGGCGTGAGTGCTGGTATCCGGCTCCTGGGGTTCATAACCGGCGTCCCGGATGGCCTGATGGATTCGCGGCAGCGACAGGGCGTCGGACAGGAACTCCACAAAAGCTTTCTGGGTGGTCAGGTTGACACTGGCCTTGATCATACTGGGCTGCTTGTTCAATGCCCGCTCTACTCGCGACACGCAGGAGCCGCAGGTCATGCCGGTAACGGGAATTTCCACGGACTGCACCCGTGGCTGATAACCCGCATTCTTAATTGAGTTGACCAGGGCAGCCGGAGTGGCGGGCTGATCGAACTCCACGGTGGCCCTACCGGTCGCCAGGTTCACCTGGGCTGCCGAAACACCACTCTCATCCACCAGAGCCTTTTCAATCCGCCCGACGCACGACGCGCAGGACATTCCTTCAACACCAATTTCTATTTTTTGCATCCCGATCCTGCTCCTCCACGCTGCCGATGCAGCGCCTTTCAAATTAAACAATTTTTCCCGCCAACAAACAGCCACGTCATCCCTTTCCGGCGATGGCTTCAACAATCGGGCAACCCTCCATCGTGCCTTCCCCCGAGCATTCTTCCAGGGTTTTCGCCAGAACCGCCTCGATACGGGAAAGGCTCTGGATCTGGTGCCGGATCTTTTCCAGTTGCTCTCTCGCGATGCGTTTGGCCTCTGCACGGTCACCATTGGCATCCTGAAGCATCAGGAGTTCACGAATCTCGTCAAGAGTGAAGCCCCATTGCTTGGCGTTAACAATAAATTGCAGTCTGGCAATCGCATCCTCGGGGTAACGGCGATAATTGGATTGAGTTCGCGCAGGCTCGGGCATGAGATTTTCCCGCTCGTAAAAGCGAATCGCATGACTGGCCACACCGCTTTGGGCAGAGAGTTCGCCGATATTGAACGTTTGCATTCACTCACCTCAGACTGAATCACCAATAATTGGTTCGCAACTATAACCTTGAAGTGAACTTTAAGGTCAAGCGTTTTATCAGGAACGCCGGAATTAATTTCCCTCGCCACTTCGGATACTGTGATCGTAGTGTCATTGAAATAAAAAACTGCTAGGATTTGGTGAACTCAAAGATGGGCTGTGTGTCACAGCCTCAAGCCTTCACAACTTGGTGCCTGGAATCAGGATGACCGCAACGACCCGCCAATTCATTTCCGCGCTGCTATCGCTGCTTCTGGTGATAAGCGGGCCGGCGTTGGCCATGTCCAAAATAACGGACAGCAAGGCGGGTATTGGGATGGCAGATTGTGGTTCCACGATGATGGCCCAGGCGGAAAGCGCCAGTTCCTCATCAGACGGGGAAACTGAAACTAGTTGTGTCTCGGCCTCTGATAAGGTCTGCCTGAGCGCCAGTGGGCTGAGCAAATGCGGGGTCAGCTTCGTTCTCTTACCGGGAAACTCCCTGGATTTAACCGATATTGGCTCCCAGCCGGTATTGACCGCCCGCGCGGCCCTCTACCAGGACCCGTTCCTGGCGTCTATTACGCCCCCTCCACAGAACATTGCTCCTGAGTTGTAACCCGGATTTTTGCCCATTGCGGCAAAGTCATTGACGTTATTTCTTACAACGATCTTGCAAAAAGCTCCGTGCTTTCATTCATCACGGATCTTTAACTGGAGTGAATCAAATGCGCAATTCAAAAATCAAGCTCGCTATCACAACGATTTTTCTGGCCGGCACCATTGGCACCTTCTCTGTATTTGCCCATGAGGGTGAAGGCAAAGGCATGATGTCCTCGCAAGGCATGCAGGGAATGGGCGGCATGATGGAGATGATGTCTGACATGTCTCCGGAAGATCGTAAAGCCATGACCGATGCCTGCATGAAAATGATGCAGAGCCACGACAGTAGCCACATGGACGGCGGCAAGAAGGGTAAAGACGCCGAAGCCAGCTAAGGGTTCGGGGCGTTGCCCGAACCGACAGTCGTTGCCCGGGGAAGCCAAGGCGACCCCGGGCAACGCGCTGCCCATGACCCAATCAAATCGAGGATTTACCATGAAGACCAAAAAACTTGCTCTGTATACAGGTGTGGCCGCCATCGTTCTCGCCGCCGGTGCCGCCACGCTGACGATGCAAGTCAATGAACCCACCGAGTCATCGACCTCTATGGCCGCCGCTGGCACATCTGGTCCGGCCATCACAGTCTATAAGAGCCCCAGTTGCAGTTGCTGCCAGTCCTGGGTTGAACACCTGGACGCCAACGGCTTTGAAACCACCATTGTAGAAACCAACAACATTAACGAAATCAAACAGCAATATGGCGTGCAGCGTGAAATGGCCTCCTGCCACACCGCGTTGATTGGTGACCTGGTGATTGAGGGGCATGTGCCGGCAGATGACATAGTCGCTTACCTGGAAAATCCCCAGTTCAATACAGCAGGGCTTTCAGTGCCCGGCATGGTCCAGGGCAGCCCCGGTATGGAAACCGGCAAGAAGGAGGATTACCAGGTCATCGCCTTCAGTGCCAACGGCCAGCAAAGTGTGTTCCGAGAACACAAAGATTATTGAGGCTGGTCCCATGAGATCAATTGTCCATTCTACGACCAGGGCGGCCTGGGGGTTTTGCGTGCTCACGGCGGCAATACTTATGCCAGCGCTGGTTCAGGCCCAATCCGCAGACGACGCCCAACCAGTGAAGGCTCTGACAACCAACTCGTCAGGCGCCCTCCTGGTGCTGCGCAACAGTGGCCTGTTTGTCATTGAAGGCGGAACTACAACCAAGGTCGGGTTACCGGCAACCGACCAGGAGGCTCAACCGAGCTCCCTGGCCAGAGGAGCGGACGGAAGCGTCTACCTGGCCGGTCCGGGCCTGGGCGTGTGGCGTTACGACAGTGCCGGTGATAGCTGGCAGTCCCTCAACGATACCTTGCCTGGCCTCGGTGTCACTGCCATGGCCGCTCACGCCACACAGCCCGAAACGCTCTACGCATACCTTGGGAAGGATGGCATGTTCCGGTCCAGGGACAGTGGCGCCGAGTGGGTGAAAGTGGACAGTGGTCCCCGGGAACCGGTGCAGGCATTCCTGCACTCGGTCATGCCGGGCAGCATGGAAAGTGGCTGGCTGTTTGCCGGTACAATCCGCGGTGTTTCACGATCCATGGACTGTTTTTGCTTCTGGGGCGATGCGGGGGACCTGCGTGGCACTGTTTCCGCTATCGGCTATGACCCGACTGCGCCGGAAAATGTTTACGCGGTGATTGAGGGCCAGCTTCATCACAGCGCGGATGGCGGCGAAACCTGGACAAGCCTGAAGACTCCCCAACCCGTAACAGCCCTTGCCTTCTCGCCGTCACAAGGACTTGTGGTGGGCACGGCAAACGGGAACCTGCTTGCCGGTGGCGCCGCTGACAAGTGGACGCCTGTCCATGAATAGGTGGTTCTACCCGCTAGTCCTGCTCGCCGTGCCGGTCCTTGCCAGCGCCTCAGGCAGGCCTGAGGATGCGGACAGTGCACCGACGGAAGTCATCCAGGGCAGACAGATTTATGAGCAATACTGCGCTGCTTGCCATGGACGGCAGGGTGAAGGCGCTGCCAACTGGAAAAAACCGGATGATAAGGGAGAAATGCCCCCGCCACCTCATGATGAAACCGGCCACACCTGGCGCCACAGCGATGCCATGCTGTACAGGATGATTGCCGAGGGGTGGCGACACCCCTTCAATAAATCTGATCGGTTGACGATGCCGGCCTTCGAGAAGCGGATGACCGCTCAGGAGATCCAGTCGGTCATTGACTACCTGAAAACGCTCTGGACGGATGAACAGCGGGAGTACCAAAAGACAGAAAGTCAGTAGCCCTACCCGGCTTGCCGGGAAAACCACCACCCACCGAATGCAACGCCGGGCATGGGTCGCCGACGCTATTCACTGACAACCGTCACCGGCCCGGTGGCGTGCCGGACGACCTTTTCGCTGATACTACCCAGGGTAAGACTGCGCACCAGTGAATGGCCACGCCTTCCTAAAAACAGGTGAGTGCCCGGATTATTTTCCAGATATTCAATAATTTCCTTGGCAGGATCACCTTTGAGAAGGACCTCTTCGACGGGATCGGCCGCCCCACTCACGGCCTGTCTCGCGGCATCAAATATTTTGCGCCCGTAACTTTTTGCCTCTTCCTCAATATCACTCGGCCATACGCCGCTGACAACCAGTCTCTCCAATTTTGTGCCCGGAAACACAGCTAACAATTTGAGCGGTTGGCCGGCAGATTTAGCCAGTTCGGCTGCCATTTTTGCTGCGTGCAACGAATGATCCGAGCCGTCACAAGCAACCACAATGCTCGGAGTCCCCTTGGCCATGACCCCCTCCTCTTATGCTGGATGTGCAATCAACATAACATTGATGCGAAAGCCGGATGGTTGACTCAGGTCATACCCCCGGATGAACCCTTAAGAGCCGCAGGCCCTGAGGACACCATTCACTCCTTTGAATACCCAGTATGAGTGTAGATTACTATGCCCGAAAGTCCATGCGCATAGCCGCCGGGCACAGGCTCTGGTGCTTCTGACATCTGCTTACTTCTGCTCTATCGGCTTATACGCCCGATATCCCTGCCCATTGGTGCCCTTCTTGACCGTGAAGTATTCCGACCTGGCCACCAGCAAATCAGAGAACTTCTTCGCGCCGTAGGTCCTTGGGTCGAAGTCCGGGCGGGTGCGCTTGAGAAAGGAGCCGGCCGCAGAGAAAGTCGCCCACCCCTGGTCGTCCTGGGTCTGTTCCCACGCGCGCTTGAGCAGTGAAACTTCCTCTGGGAGCTTTTCGTGTTTCTTTTTCCGGGGTTCGGTTTCGGTTTTTGCCGGTTCGTCCGGCGCCGCCTCCTCGGGGTACTCGAGGTTTTCCGTGAACAGGAAATCGTCGCAGGCGCTGCGGAATGAAACCGGAGTCTTTTTCTCGCCGAATCCAAATACGTAAATCTCAGACTCCCTCAGACGGGAGGCCAGCTTGGTGAAATCACTGTCACTGGAGACAAGGGCGAAGGCATCGAACTTGGAGGAATAAAGCAGGTCCATGGCGTCGATAATCATGGATGCATCGGTCGCGTTCTTGCCCTTGGTGTAGGCGAACTGCTGGATCGGCTGGATAGCCAGTTCATTGAGAACAGTCTTCCAGTTTTTGAGACTGTCCACAGACCAGTCACCGTAGGCGCGCTTAACAACCACATGCCCATGGGAGGACAGCTCTTCGATGATCAGGGGCAGCTTCGACAACTGGGCGTTGTCGGCGTCAATTAAAACGGCGATTTTCTTGTGCTGTTCAAGATCCTTCAATGTACTTCTTCCATGCTTGTTGGCTCACTCCGAAGTAACACCTCCCTAGAGGCTCTCACCAAGGATTTTCGTAAAACCACCCATCAGGCGGCCTTGCGGAAATCCTCGGCTCGAACAGCCTTGCCCCGCTGGCGCTTGTATTTCGTTTTGTCTTCAACCACTCGCATCTGGTATTTCGGGGTTTTCAGGTCGCGCTTGATGGCGCTTTCCTGTATGGGCTTTGCCCGCTTTCTGGCCATGGTAATGCCTCCTTTGGCGTTTTCATGGGTTTCTCGTGCAAGTTTAGCAGGTTCCGTTAATACTTCGGCGCGGGTAGCATACGAAATGTCGCGTACGCTGTCAGGGCGTCCCACTCCGCGGCTGATCACCATGGGAACCACACTCACATTCTGGTGGATTGCCTGGTAATGCTTGGCTATGCACTGCTGGCCAACTTCAAACACGCATATCAGTTGGCTTCGTCAACGCAGGATGCACTCCCTGCTCAACTTCTGGCTTAATGTCCGGCGCTGGCGCCGGAGGGTATTTCCCCTGTCGTTGCTGTAGCCTGCACGCAACTTGGACTGGATCTGCTCCAGCTTACGCCGGTATTTGCCACAGGTTTTCTCCAGCCTGGCACCGGCTCTTTCCCGGGCACTGGTATCGGGTTTACCGGGGCGACGGGAGGAGGACAGCAGACCGCTCACCTCCTCTCGAATCCCGGATATACGCTCCTCTTGCCTTAGATTTTCAGACATCGGCACAGTGACAGGCGCCCGCACCCGAATCCGCTTGTGGGGCATTTCCCCTGGTGGGTAATCCGAGAAATGCGCCACGCCCCGGCTGTCTATCCAGGTATAGACTTCGGCGTGGGCAACAGCGGTGAATACAACAGACACAACAAGACTCGCCATTTTCCCTGGCATACAGCTCCACTCCCTGTGGTTTGGTAAATTGCCGCGGCAGTATAGCGAAAAAAGCCGTGAACATGGGGTCAGATGAAAAAGGGGTCAGATGAAAATTTCATCTGACCCCTTTTTCATCTGACCCCGATTTTACAAAAGCTCAATCCAGTGCTGCACAGGCACCGGCGACCTGGTTTCCAGGTGCATCTGGCAACCGATGTTGGCGGTAACGATGCGGTCTGGGTTATCAATGGTCAGTGCCTTGAGCTTGTTGTCCAGCAGCTTCTGGCTCATTTCCGGTTGCGTAACCGAGTAGGTTCCGGCAGAGCCACAACAAAGGTGTTTGTCCTTGGTGGCAGCGAGATTGACACCGGCCCGGGTCAGCACCTGTTCGACCACTCCACTCTGTTTCATGGCGTGCTGCAGGGTGCAGGGGCAGTGGAACGCCACCTTGCCCGGATCCTGGCGTACCTTGAGCTTCTCCAGGTCCTGTTTCAGCAGGAAAGCCCCAAGGTCGATACACAGCTCACTCACCTTTTGAGCTTTGGTAGCATACACCGGGTCGTCTTTCAGAAGATGGCCGTAATCCTGAACCATGGCGCCACAGCCGGAAGCGGTCATGATGATCGCTTCTGCGCCCGCCTCGATGGCGGGCCACCAGGCATCAATGTTCTGGCGCATTCTCTCCAGGCCCTTCTCATGCTCGGAAAGGTGGTAGTTCACGGCGCCACAGCAGCCGGCTTCCGGTGCCTCCACCATGGTAATGCCAAGCCGATCCAGCACTCGCGCGGCAGCGGCGTTGGTGTTGGGCGTAGCGGAGGGCTGCACGCAGCCGGCCAGTGCCAGCACGATCCGGCTGTGGCTGGCCGCAGGCCATGGATTCGCCTGTTTTCTGGGGGGCACTTTGGCGCGCAGCTTCTCAGGCAGCACCGGGCGGAAGACCTGCCCGAGACGCAGCAGTACGCCGAACAACTGACGGTTCGGAAGCACCCGGGCCAGGGCCCAGCGCAGCCATTTGTCTTTCGGACCGCGAGGCAGTTCCTTCTCCATAAGGCCACGGCTGATGTCCACCAGGCGGCCATACTTTACACCAGAGGGGCAGGTGGTCTCGCAACTGCGGCAGGTCAGGCAGCGGTCCAGGTGTTCCCGGGTTTTTTCCGTAATTTCCGCCCCTTCCAGGAACATTTTCATCAGGTAGATCCGGCCCCGGGGACCATCACGTTCGTCGTTCAGTTCCTGGTAGGTCGGGCAGGTTGCGGTACAGAAGCCACAATGCACACAGGCCCGCAGTATCGACTCGGCTTCCTGGCCTTCCGCGGTGTTGGCAAATTGTTGAACCAGATTTGTTTGCATAGTTACAACCAGCTGTATAAGCGTCCGGGATTGAAGATGTTATCCGGATCAAACGCATTCTTGATTCGGCGCTGAATGCCTTTCAGGGCCTCCGGCTGATGGTGCATTACCTCCCCCGTGCGATCACCACCCCGGAACAGGCTGACCTGGCCGCCCGCAGCGCGCGCCGACGGTTCCAGCTCTTTCAGTTCACCGGCACCCCGGAACCAGCGTTGGGAACCGGCCCAGTCGATGAACCAGTTGCCTTCCAGTTTTGGTGTGGCAGCGGTTGAGCCTACCGAGAAGCGCCACAGCGGCACGTCATTACCGGTGAAGAACTCGTGCTGCATGTCCTGCACCTGCTGCCAGAACCGGTCGCCCTGCTCCATCACTTCACCGGACCATTTTTCAGCCGTGGCTTCGACCCCGGATTTTGCACCGGACAGGCGCAGGTAGACCTTGCCATCCACCCAGCAGGCAGCCGTGATCGGCTTGGGCTCGGCGGCGCGACTGTTCATGTAGTGAATTACCTCGTCCATACCCATTTCCTGAACCAGGGTCAGGGAGGCCGCCGGTTTTGGCATCACTTTCATGCTGATTTCGGTCATCACGCCGAGCGTGCCGAGGGCGCCGGCCTGGAGCCGCGATACGTCATAGCCGGCCACGTTCTTCATAACCTGACCACCAAAGCGCAGATGTTCGCCCTTACCGTTCAGCAGTCGGATGCCCAGCACCTGATCCCGGACCGAGCCCGTCCACGGACGGCCCGGGCCTGAAAGATTGCAGGCCAGGGTGCCGCCGATGCTGGAGGCAGCACCGAATCTGGGCGGCTCGAAATGCAGGCACTGGCCCTGTTCGGCCAGGGTGGCCTCAATCTCGCTCAAACGCGTACCGGCACGAACGGTCAATACCAGTTCCACCGGATGGTAATCCACGATGCCGGAATGCTCGCCCACATTAAGAGTTCCGGCATCCGGGTCGGCTTTACGGCCCATGAAGGCCTTGGTGCCACCGCCGACAATATTGAGTTTGTGCCCGCTGTCCCGGGCCTGGAGCACCTGCTCCTTCAGTTGTTGGGAAGTATCAGCCATGGGTGACTTCCGTATGATCGTGCGTGTGTTGTTTGTGCTCAAGGGAGCGGTATTCCTGGCAGAATCGCAGTGCCGGCACGCCTTTACCCGGGTTCAGAATACCGGCGGGGTCGAAGGCCGCTTTCACATCATGGAACTGCTGCAGCTCCTCGTCATTGAACTGCACCGCCATCTGGCGGATTTTCTCTACGCCAACGCCATGCTCACCGGTGATGCAGCCGCCCACTTCCACACACATTTCCAGGATGCGGGAGCCGAGCGCCTCGGTACGCTCAAACTCGCCGGGCACGTTGGCGTCAAACAGGATCAGCGGGTGCAGGTTGCCGTCCCCAGCGTGGAACACGTTGGCCACGCGCAGACCGAACTCCTCGGACATCTTTTCCATTTCCGTCAGAACGTAGGCGATCTCGCGGCGGGGAATGGTGCCGTCCATGCAGTAGTAGTCCGGGGATATACGGCCGACTGCCGGGAACGCGGATTTGCGGCCTTTCCACAACAGCGCACGCTCTTCCTCGCTCCGGGAAGTACGGACAGAGGTAGCCCCCAGCTTGCGGAACACGTCCTCGGCCTGTGCGATGTGCTCATGCACTTCTTCTTCGGTACCGTCCACTTCGCACAGCAGCAAGGCTTTGGCATCCCTAGGATAACCCGCCTGGGCGAAGTCGTCGGCCGCGATGATCGCGTGGCTATCCATCATTTCCAGGCCGCCGGGAATGATCCCGTGGGAAATAATGCCGCCCACGGCATCGCCGCCCTTCTGCACATCATCAAAACCAGCCATCACCACCTGGGCCACTTCCGGCTCCGGCAACAGCTTTACTTTTACTTCCGTCACTACACCGAGCAGACCTTCAGAACCGGTCATCAGCGCCAGCAGATCCATCCCGCAGCTGTCCAGGCCGTCGCTGCCCACTGTGGCCACATCACCCTCGGCGGTCACCATTTCAACGCTGAGAATGTTGTGAACCGTCAGCCCATACTTGAGGCAGTGCACGCCGCCGGAATTCTCCGCCACATTGCCGCCGATGGTACAGGCGATCTGGGACGATGGGTCCGGGCCGTAATACAGACCATACTGGGCCGCTTCCTCGCTGATGGCGAGGTTGCGAACTCCCGGCTGGAGCCGTGCCGTTCGTGCCAGCGGGTCAATGTCGACGATGCGGTTGAACTTGGCCAGCGACAGCACCACGCCCTCTTTATTGGGCATGGCACCGGCACTGAGCCCGGTTCCGGCACCACGGGCCACCACCGGTACCGCGTTCTCGTTGCAGATGCGCATCACCCGCTGCACCTGTTCAACGGTCTCCGGCAGCACCACCAGCAAGGGCATCTCACAGTACATGGACATGCCGTCGCATTCGTAGGGCTTCATGGTTTCGTCATCGGTGATGACGTAGTCCGGGTCGATAAACGCCCGGAACTGTTCCGCCAGCTCGGCTTTGCTGACTTTCGGCTTGGTAGTCATGACACTCTCTGGGTTTGGATTACATCAAGTGTGACAGTCATCAACCGCGTTTTGTTGCAAAGTGATCAAGACCGGCCTGGGCACAGTCCATGTCCTGCTGGGGGGTGCCGGAACTGATTCCGATACCGCCCACCACGTCGCCGTCAACGATCACCGGCAGGCCGCCGCCGACCGAACTGATGCGCCCGCCCACTTCGGTGTGGATACCGAAGGCGAGGCTGCCGGGCACGTTCACCTTGTTGTAGTCATGGGTGGCTTTCTTGGCCGCCGCCGCCGTGAAGGCTTTGTCCTGGGCGATGGTCACGCTGGTGATCTTGCCGCCGTCCATGCGTTCGAAAGCCACCAGGTTGCCGGATTCGTCCACCACGGCGATGCACATGGGCACGCCGATTTCCCGGGCCTTGTTCGCAGCCCCTTCGATGAGAATCCGCGCTTCAGCCAGATCCAGTCGTTTAATCGTCAACATATCGCTTTACTCCTTGAATTTATTAACCGTAAACCAGATTTGGCAGCCAGGTTACGATGCCAGGGATCAGGATACACATGAACAGCCCGAATGCCTGAATGGCCAGGAACACCAGGGAGGACTTGAAGATGGTACCCATTGAAATTTCCGGCGGACAAACGCCGCGGATGTAGAACAGTGCGTAGCCAAACGGTGGACTGAGGAACGACATCTGCATGTTCACCAGATAGAGCACCCCGAACCAGAGCACCACATCCTCGCCAGCCACCGGCGGGAAGCCCAGCAGGCCCGGGAACTCCAGCGCTTCCACAATCGGGATGAAGATCGGCACCGCGAGCAGCAGGATACCCACCCAGTCCAGGAACATGCCCAGGATCACCAGCAGCACCATCAGCAGGAACAGGATGCCGTAGGCAGAGAGCCCGGTACCCAGGATGGCGTCGGTGACAAACTGCTGGCCACCCTGAAGAATGTAGAAGCCCACGAACACAGACGCACCAAACATGATCCAGAGGACCATGGCGGAGGCCTTGGCCGTGGTCACGGACGCCTCGCGCAGGCCGCCAATGGAGAACCTGCCGTGCATCATGGCCACGATGATGGCGCCAAACGAGCCGATGCCGGCCGCCTCAACGGGCGTGGCAATACCACCGAACAGCAGGCCAAGTACCAGGAACACCAGAATCAGGGGGGCAATCAGGTTTTTCAGCAGCAGCAGCTTTTCTTTCAGCGAGATCCGCTCATCGACCGGCACGGGCGGACCCAGCTTGGGGTTGATCCAGCTGCGGATCAGTACATAGGCGATGTACAGGCCAGACAGGAGCAAACCCGGAACCACGGAACCCAGGTACAGTTCACCCACTGACTGCTGTGCCACAACGGCGTAGAGGATGGCCAGGATCGAGGGCGGGATCAGAATACCCAGGGTACCACCGGCCATGATCGAGCCCAGCGCAATCTTGTGGTCGTACCCGCGTTTGAGCATCGCCGGCAGGGCAATGATGCCCATGGTGACAACCGCAGCCCCGATAACACCCACCATGGCAGCAAGAATGGTAGAAGCCAGGATGGTTGCCGTCGCCAGACCACCGCTCAGGCCGCCCATCCACTTGTAGACCACGCTGAACATTTCCTCGATCAGACCCGCCCGTTCGAGCATCGAGGCCATGAAGATAAACAGCGGTATCGCGGCCAGGTCCGAGTTGGTCATCATCGGGAAGATGCGGCTGGGCACGATGTTCAGCATCAGCGAGTCGCCCACCAGATAGACGAACATGACCCCGAGACCGCCGGTCACGAAGGCAAGCGGCAACCCCATCATCAGGGCCACAGCCAGGGAACCGAACATCAGGTAGGTCAGGGGACCTATTTCAACGCTCGAGAGACTGCCCGAGAGCTTGAACAGGAATCTCTCGTCGCTCCAGGGGTCGTAGAATAGAATGTTGATCATTTCGACACAGATGACGAATGCCAGCCCCACGGTGGCAATGATCATCAGCCAGGTACTCAGCGTCCCGACAAGGTTGCTGCCCGGCGCGGTTGTTGTGTTTGTGCTCATGCGGTGCACCCCCGGCCAAGACGGACAAACAGGACAATATCCTTGATCAGCTTGGATATGCCTGCGAGCAAGAGAAGGACGGAACCCAGTACCATCATGCCTTTCACCGGCCAGTACTGAATGCCCCAGGTCTCAACCGTGGTTTCATTCATGGAATAGGAATTCTGGAAGAAGGTCCATGAGGTAATCAGCAGAACCAGGGCGAACATGAAGAAGAACATGGACGTAAAGATGTCCATGCCAACCCGTCCGCGCACCGGCAGCAAGTTGTACATCACGTCGACGCGCACATGAGCGCCGTGAAGCATCGCGAACGCACCGGCCAGCAGATACTGCATACCCAGAAGCAGGAAGCTGGCTTCATGCACCCAGATGGTCGGCATATTGAAGAGGTAGCGCATGACCACTTCAAAGAAATAGAAGACAACGGCGTTCACCGTCCAGAACGACACAAAGAGGCCCGATTTGTCGCAGATCCAGTCAACCGCCCTGGTAACCCAGTTGCCCTCGAACCGGAGATAGATCAGAGGGTCGTCCTCCTCTGCCTGCAGTTCGCCCGGTGTCAGATCCGGCTCGGCAGTCTCGCTTCCGTGACCACTGCTCCACTTGTCCCAGGCCATCATGATCAGCGGCATGACCGCAAGCCAGCCCCAGTAGAACCAGTGCGGCATTACGAATCCGAAACCTTCAAGATCAGACATGTTGTTGCTTCCTCAGCCACAAAACGGGGAAGGTGGGACTCCCCCTTCCGGAGCCGTCCCTGCCCTTCCCCATGTTTCTTTTTTATTGATTTGACAAGGTGTTACCGGCCTGGCACACCTTCAAGATCAGACTCATCAATGTAACCTACCGTCTCGTTCATCATGTACTCGAGCTGCAGGTCGAAGATGGCACGGGCGTCTTCATCCTTGTTGGCCCACTTGAACCAGATCGGGATCGCTGCACGACGGAATTCCTTCAGATCGTCCTGGCTCAGACGAGTCACGGTATCACCGGCTTCCTTGAACTTTTTCATCGCCTCGATGTTGCGCTTCTGGATCGTCAGGTAGTGCTTCTGGGAATAGATGCGCACCTCATCCTCAACCAGTTGCTGGAGCTTGGGAGACAGGGCGTTCCAGGCGCGCAGGTTGACAGTCAGGTCCATCAGGTCCACCGGCTGGTAGACGGACATTACCCCTGGAGGCCCGAACAAGATGTAGTCGGTCACCTGGGAGAAGCCCAGCTCCCAGTTCACCGCCGGTCCTACATAGTCAGCCGCGTCGATGGTGCCCTTTTCCAGGGCCGGAAAGATGTCGGAGCCCGGCAGGCTCACGGTGGAAACGCCGAACTGCTGGAACACCTCAGCCACCATGCCGCCTGGTACACGAATTTTCATACCCTTGAGGTCAGCAAGGCTGTTTACCGGCTTCTTGGAGTGAATGATGTTGGCATCATGCTGGATCGGCCCAACGTAGAACAGACCGAACTTTTTGTAGATGTCCCGGGTCTTTTCCAGCATGCCCAAAGAGTAGAACATGGTGTCCCACTGGTGAGGCTGGTCAGGGCCAGCGGGGTAGGAAGACAAAAATACCGAGGCCGGGATCTTGCCGGACCAGTAAAGGGTGAACGGGTTCATGCCCTGTAATACACCGTTACGCACCGCATCGAAAAGTGCATTGTTATCAGCAGCGACAGCTTTGGCGGGGAAGGGCTTGATGATCAGCTCGCCACCGGATTTCTCCTCCATGCTGTTGGCCCAATCCTCGAACAGGTCGTAGCCGACAGTGCCCGCATCCCAGACGGACTGAATCTTCCAGGTGATTGCAGCCTGGGCCTGGCCTGCCCCCATCAGCATCGCGCCGGCGAAGGCGGCGCCTACAGCGGCAGTTTTAAGGAAACTTCTGCGAGGTGGTGGCTCGCCCGTATCACATTTATTCCGGATGCTATTCTTCGAATTCATCGAAACGTCTCCGTTGGCTTTGTTGTTATGAGCGTCATAGCAACGCCGGCACAGGCCGACATTAAGATGATAGTCGTAGCCAATCCGGTTTAAGTCCAGTTCAGGGAGCACTGGTCCGACCAGTTTTCAAGCATTAAAAATGGACGGAATACTCTGAATCGGCCATATTTAACGGGCTCGGACGCATATAGGCTGGCAACGGAACCAACGCTAATCAGAAGCAATCACTGGTCAGACCAGCGAGCATTCACAGGCATCCAAATGGCAATCTCCCAGGAAATTTCTTACCGGCTGGAACGCCTTATCCTTGATGGCGGGCTTGCCCCGGAGCAGAAAATACCCTCCGAACGGCAATTGGCGGCGCGGCTGGGTGTTTCCCGCGCCGTCATTCGCGAAGCCCTGCACGAGCTTCAGGGTCGCGGGGTTATCGAAACCCGGCATGGCAAGGGCTCATTCGTGGCCAGCATGGTTCCCGGCTCCCACGATCTGGGTGAGCAGAGCCCGCTGATGCATCTTTTCGAAGGCCACCCCCGAACCCTCTATGATTTGCTGGAAGTACGGGAGCAACTTGAGGGTCAGGCGGCCTGCCTGGCGGCACAACGGGCGACCCGGCTGGACCGGCACCGGATCACCACGGCATTCCGTGCTCTGGAAGACACCGATCCGCTCAGCAACGCCCGACCCGACCACGGCTTTCACCTGGCCATTGTGGAGGCCTCCCATAATCCGGTTCTGGTGCACGTGCTCAACAGCCTGAAAAACATGATGTTGTTGACCGTTCAGGCATCCGTTGCCAACCTGAACCCGAGGGAAGAGATGCGTAAAAAGATTGTCCGCCAGCACCGGCAGCTTTATGAGGCGGTGATTTCCGGCAAAGCCGCCAGTGCGCAAAAAGCCGCCACCGCCCATGTGCGTTTTGTCAGCGAGGCCATGCGGGAGATGGAAAAGGAAGGCCGTACGCTGATCCGCCTGCCCGTCGGCACAGAGGCCAGGGTGCATTACTCACAGGCCACGACCTGAGGATGGCAAAAAGCTTGCACTGATCGCCCATTCGCCCACAATGAAATGCAGCGAACGGCGGTGAAATGCGATAAAACACCCTGTTGAAGGTATTGATTTTCGCGTCCACAGCCCGTAAAACATGCGCCTTTGAATTTCAGCTCCGGGAGTCACCCATGGCGGACCAAGCGCCTTTGATCTGCAGGGACATTCACAAGACCTTTGATCAGCTTGAAGTACTCAAGGGTATTTCACTGGAGACCCGCAAAGGCGACGTGGTTTCCCTGATCGGCAGCTCCGGCTCCGGCAAGAGTACCTTCCTGCGTTGCATTAACCTGCTGGAAACGCCCACATCCGGCGACATTATCATGCACGGAGACGCGATACGGTTCACCACCAACCGGAAAGGCGAACGCATTCCTGCGGATAACAAGCAGGTTGAACTGGTTCGGGCAAAACTTTCCATGGTGTTCCAGAGCTTCAACCTCTGGTCCCACATGACCGTGCTCGAAAACATCATTGAAGCGCCCATCCACGTGCTCAAGGTGCCCAAGAAGGAAGCGATTAAGCGTGCCGAGACCTACCTGAACAAGGTGGGTATCTACGAGCGCAAAGATTACTATCCAGCCCAGATGTCAGGCGGTCAGCAGCAGCGGGCCGCCATTGCCCGGGCCCTCGCCATGGAGCCGGAAGTCATGCTGTTTGACGAGCCCACATCGGCCCTCGACCCCGAGCTGGTGGGTGAAGTGCTCAAAGTTATGCAAAGCCTCGCCGAGGAAGGCCGCACCATGATCGTAGTCACCCACGAGATGGCGTTTGCAAGGGATGTGTCGAGTCAGGTCCTGTTCTTGCATCAGGGCGTGATTGAGGAACAAGGTACACCGCAGAAAGTGTTTGATAACCCGGACTCGGAACGCATGAAACAGTTCCTGGCACCCAAGTTCTGACACGCGGCGCCATCTTGAGCCGGTGAAGAAATAGAAGCTGGAATCAAAAATTCCATTAAAAATAAAGCCCAAAAGGCAAACCACTGGAGAAGTCACGCATGAAAAACCTGATTGTAGCAGCAAGCTGCGCCCTCGCCCTGATTGCAGGCGGTGCACAGGCCCAGGAACCTAGCCTCCGCATTGCATTCGACGTGCCTTACGAGCCATTTGAGTACAAAGACGAGAACGGCGAGCTGACCGGTTTCGAAGTTGAACTGGCCGAAGCCATGTGTGAAGAAATAAACGCCAACTGTGAATTCGTGATCCAGGCGTGGGACGGCATGATCCCGGGGCTGCTGGCGCGCAAGTTTGATCTGATCATGTCTTCCATGTCCATCACCCCGGAGCGGGCCGAGCGGGTTCTGTTCTCCGAGCCGTACTACAACACCCCGGGTGGCTGGTTCGGCCCCGAGAGCTTCAACACCGACGTCACCGACATGGGCGCCATGAAGGACAAGACCGTAGGCGTTCAGCGCGGTACCACCATGGACACCTACGTAACCGAAAACATGGGTGGCATTGTCACTATCAAGCGTTACACCACCGCCGATGACATGGTTCTGGATCTCGAAGGCCAGCGCCTGGACGTCGTCTTCGTCGATTACCCGGTCGGCGAACAGACTATACTGCCCAAGGAAGGCTTCAAGGAAGTTGCTGAGCCGGTCAAGCTTGGCAAAGGCGTGGGCGTTGCCATGCGCAAGCGTGATACTGACCTCGCAGGGGAAATCAATGCCGCCCTTCGCACCCTGAAGGAAGATGGCACCTACGACACCCTCATGCAGAAGTATTTCGCTTACGACATCAAGATGTAATCTTACCGGGGCAGCCGTTAAGGCTGCCTCTGCTTAGCGGACGCGTCCATGATTGATCTGAAAGGCTATGGCCCGGCCCTGATGGAAGGGGCAGCAGTCACTATTGAACTGGCCTTCCTCTCGCTTGCTCTCTCATTGGCCCTGGGACTGATTGGCGCCTCGGCCAAACTGTCGCAAAGCCCGGTTGCCAGGGGCTTCGCCACCACCTACACCACGTTGATACGGGGTGTGCCAGACCTGGTCATGATGCTGCTGTTCTACTACGGCGGCCAGGTTGCAGTGAACATGCTCTCGGACTACATCTGGGAAGCTTACCAAATCGACTTCTTCTTTCAGTTCGATCCTTTTATCTCCGGCGTGGTAACGATCGGGCTGATCTTTGGCGCCTACATGACTGAAACCTTCCGGGGCGCTTTCCTGGCGGTCGAAACCGGCCAGATTGAAGCTGCCCGCGCCTACGGCTTTACCCGCCTGCATACCTTCCGCAGAATCATGCTGCCACAGATGCTGCGACATGCCCTGCCCGGCCTGGGCAACAACTGGCAGGTTCTGCTGAAAACCACGGCGCTGGTTTCAATCATCGGGCTTACGGATATGGTTCGCGTTGCCGAGGAAGCCGCCAAGGCGGAGCGGATGCCGTTTCATTTTTTCATTCCGGTGGCGTTCGTCTATCTGGCCCTGACGGCAGGGTCTGAGCTGTTTATCAAGTGGCTGGACAAGCGAGCCAATGTCGGCGTGGTTCAGGGGAGTTGACGGATGCCTGATTTCATTGCCGAGTGGCTGAACCAGAACGAGATCTTTACCGCCATGACCATCATGGAATACTGGGATGGTCTGGTGACCACCGTCCACCTGGTGTTCCTGTCATTGGTGATCGGCTTACTGGTGGCGGTGCCACTGGCCATTCTGAGAACGGTACGCAACCCTTTCGTGTCCGGGCCGGTGTGGCTGTACACCTACCTGTTCCGCGGTACACCGCTGCTGATCCAGTTGTACATTATCTATTACGGCCTGGCCCAGATTGAGGGGATACAGGAGACTTTCTGGTGGGAGATTTTCCGGGAGCCGTTCTACCCGGCCCTGCTGGCATTCACACTGAACACCGCAGCCTACACCACGGAGATCATCCGGGGTGCAATGGTCTCGACACCCAACGGTGAAATCGAGGCGGCCAAGGCCTATGGCATGAACTGGCTCATGCGTATGCGGCGTATCGTGCTGCCGAGTGCCGCGCGGCGAGCGGTTCAGGCATATTCCAATGAGGTGATTTTCATGCTGCACGCCAGTGCCATTGCCAGTGTGGTGACCATTGTGGATCTTACCGGGGCGGCGCGTAACATTTATTCGCGGTTTTATGCGCCATTTGATGCGTTTATTTTTGTGGCGCTTTGCTACATGATGCTGACCTTTATTCTGGTGTTTGCGTTCCGCAGGCTTGAGAATCATCTGCTTCGACATCAGCGGCCGGTAAGCGGCTGACCCCTTGGCTTCCAATTTGGTGCCGGGTCGGTTGGCGGGTGTCTTCCCGGGAGACGCTACGAGCACCCGCACGCGGGTCCAGTCAGCAATCACAGATTGCTGCCGTTCGGCTGTCGCATGAAGCTTTGCTTCATAAGCGCTCGGCCTCACCCATGTGCGCTTGACTGAGGCCATCCATGGCCTCAGACACTCCCGGGAAGACACCCGCCAACCGCCCTCAGACTTTTCCGTGGAGTCCCCATGACCGTCAGTGCGGGTTTATTTGGCAGTTCACCTGATTGGCTATCCCATACCCTGGATAACCCCGGCGCAGACCTCCCGGAGGTGCAAACGCACCTCCCCGACGGCACCCGAATCAGCCGCAAGGCCGTGGGCGTTCTGGACATTGTTCCCCCGGCCGGCCGCAGCAATCCGAATGCCGAGGCCATCATCGTTTCAGCGGGTGTTCACGGGAACGAAACAGCGCCCATTGAGGTTCTTAACAGACTGGTTTCTGAACTGATCGATGGCGAGTGGGAACTGGCGTGTCCGGTCTTGTTGATTCTGGGCAATCCGCCGGCGATGGTGGCCGGAGAGCGGTTCACGGAGGTGAACCTGAACCGGTTGTTCAATGGCGCACACGGGCGGAGCGAATACGACGGCCTTGTCGAGGCGGCGCGGGCGCAGTTGCTTGAGGAGGCTTGTCGGCAGTTTGCCATGGCAAATCCCCAGGCGCTTTATCACTACGATCTGCACACCGCCATTCGCCCCTCCCACCGGGAGCGGTTTGCGCTCTATCCGTTTGTTGAGGGGCGAATGTTTCCCCTGGGCCAGTGCGATTTTCTGCTGGAGGCAGAAGTGGAGACGTTGCTGCTGCAACACAAAGCGGGCACAACGTTTTCGTCATTTTCATCGTCGCGGTTGAAGGCTGAGAGTTTTACCGTGGAGCTGGGTAAGGTGCGACCGTTTGGCCAGAATGATCTGGGGCGCTTCTCGGGCATCCGGGACGCGTTGCGGCGACGGTTCCGGGGGCAATCCGCACCACCACGCAAGCCGCCTTTTGGGCACCTGACGGTGTTCGAGGTGGTGCATGAGATTCTGAACACCGGGAAGCATTTCCGGTTTCACATCCCGGATGATGTTGCCAACTTCACCGAGTACCAGCCCGGCACGATGATCTGGAAGGACGATGAAACCAGTTACCGGGTCGGGCACTCGCCGGAGGCCATTGTATTTCCCAACCCTGAGGTTCCTGTGGGCCAACGTGTCGGTTTGATGATCAGGCCCGCGCCACCGCCTGAAATTGGGGTCAGATGAAAAAGGGGTCAGATGAAAATTTCATCTGACCCCGGCTTCAGCGGGTCAGGCCGGGGCGTTTTCAGGTTCTGGCACACTGACTTTGATCAACTGGGTGCAAACAGCCGGAATCACCAGCAGGGTCAGCAGCGTTGACGCCAGCAGACCCGAAATAATCGCCCAGGCCATGGGGGGCCAGAGCGTGGAGCTGGAAAACGCCAGGGGCAGCAGGCCCGCCACGGTGGTTGCGGTGGTCAGCAGAATCGGGCGAGTCCGTTGCTCCACCGCGCTGCGCATGGCACCCCATATATCCTTTCCTCTCTCCAGTTCCCGGTCCATGACATCCAGCAGCACAATGGCGTTGTTCACTACGATACCCACCAGGGCAATGACCCCCAGAAGCGACTGGAAACCGAAGGGGGAACCGGAAAGCACCAAACCCGGGAAGATGCCGACGGCAGCCAGCGGCACCGTCAACAGGATAATCCCAACCCGGCGGAAGGAATTGAACTGCAGCAGCAGGAAAAACAGCAGTAACAGTATTCCGATGGGTGCCGCCGTCAGCAAGGCGGTATTGGCCTCACCTGAACCTTCGGCATCACCGCCCAGTTCCATGCGCGTACCCGGCGGCAGGGGCGCCTTGTCAAGGGCCGCGTACAGGCCCTCCAGGGCCTGACTGAAGCTGTAACCGGATTCCAGGTTCGCCGTTACCGTGTTCATTCTGACGCCATCACGCAGGTATCGGGCGGCCGGCTCCCAGGTGGTGTCCACGCTGGCTAACGCCGACAGGGGCACGGCATCACCGCGGTCATTGTAGATGTTGACGGACAGCAGGCGTGAGAGCGACAGCGCAGTGCCTTCCCGGGACCTCAGTACCAGGGGAATGGGGTCCTCTTCCTGGCGATAGCGCTCTGCCACCACACCAAAACTCTGGCCATAAAGGCTTTGGGCGACATCGGCGCGGGTCAGGCCGTACCGGGCCGCAGTGGCATCGTCAACGTTGATTGCGATGCTGGGCACGCCGATATCCAGATCATGCCGCACATCAACTGTGCCCTCAACGCCCCGCAAAATACCGAAGATCTGTTCCACTGCCCTGGCCCGGGTGTTGTCGTTGGCGTGATAGACCCGTATTTCCACCGGCGCGGCCCTTGGCGGCCCCTGCCCGAGCACGCCCACGGTCACGTCCAGCTCCGGCATCTGTTCGTTGACATGAGCGCGTATCCAGCGGGTCATACCGGCGGTGTCTTCAAGAGTTGGTGTGGTGACAACGAGTCTGGCACGGTTCGGAGCCTGAGGTGCCTCCTGGAGATTGTAGTAGAATGACGGCCCGGTGTAGCCCACAAACCGGTGCACCGCCAAGGCATCGGGCCGGGCCCGGATAGCCTTCTCAAGGACTGCCGTCAGTTCTGCGGTGCGGGACTGGTCAGTACCCTCGGGCATGTGAACTTCCGCTATAACTCTGGGGCGATCAGCATTCGGAAAGAACTGCCGTGCCATAAAAGGCGTCATGGCCAGACTGATGGCGACCAGAATGGTGCCGGCGGCAATCAGGCGTCTGGGGTGCCGGGCAACCAGGCTGCCCAGTAAACGGGCCAGACCAGTAAACCGGTCGTCTCTGCTGTTTCGCGTTGGCTTCAGAAACTTCGCAGCCAACAGGGGCACGGCGGAAATGGCCAGCAGATAGCTGACCGACAGGGTCAGCATGATCATCACCGGCACTCCCCGGGTGAAATCGGCGGTGCCTCCCTTGGACAGCAACAAAGGCGTAAATGCCGCCAGAGTGGTGCCGGTTGAGGCACCCAGAGGCCCGGCCAGCTCAGTCACCGCCTTACGCAATGCATCGAGGCGCCGCATCCCCTCATCCAGGTGTCCCTGGATACTCTCAACAATCACGATGGCGTTATCAATCAGGATGCCGAGGGAAATTACCATACCAATCACGGCAATCTGGTGCAGAACGCCGCCGCCCAGGTCGTAAAGCCCGATACTGATCAACGCCACCATGGGCAGAATCGAAGCCACCAGCAGGCCCATTCGAATGCCCATGCCGGTAAAGACTACGGCAACAATGATCAGCACTGAGAGCACCAGGCTCCACGCCAGGCTATCCAGCCGTTCTTTAACCTTGTCCGGCTGGAAGAACATCTCCCGGATGTCGTAAGGCTCAAACTCCCCGCGAATCCGGTCCACGCGCTCCCGCACCCGCTCGCCAAACCGGATCGCATCGGTGGCACCCTCTTCCATGATGATGGAAACCAGCACAACTCGCTCGCCATCGTACCAGGTTTCCGGCTGCCGGGGTTCCGCCGGCCCGCGCCAGACATCCGCAGTTGCCGCGAGGGGTAGCTGGGAGCCGTCAGGCAGTTCAATAGGGGTGGCACGAATGGCGTCAATATCGGCAAATTCGCTGTTGGGAAGTACCGACAGGCGGCGGCCATTGACCACCACAAAGCCGCCAGGAATAGTCTGGTTGCGCCGGGCCAGGGTGTCCAGCACCCGCGCCGGGGAAATGCCCAGACGGTAGAGAGCCGCATCATCCAGGGCCAGGGTAATCTGTTCGTCGGCATCCCCTTCCAGGGAGATCCGGGAAGCGCCCGGAAGATCCGACAGATTCTGCTTCAGCCTTTCGGCGACTTCCGATAATTCCGTCACCGAAGGCGAGCCACCGACGGCCAGGACGATTGCAGGATTATCAATCAGACGGTCATCCAGCGTCATCCGACCCACATCGTCCGGGAAGTCCTGTTTTGCCCGCTCCATGGCCTGGTGCACCCGATCCCAGGCAGAGTCGGTGTCGTAGATGGTGTCGTTAAGGCGCAGTTGGACAATGGCCACCCCGGTTCGGGCAGTAGACTGTGAGAAGTCCACTTCCTCCACCTGACGCAGCTCATCCTCCAGTGGCCGCAGCACAAGCCGCTCCACGGCATCTGCACTGGCGCCCGGGTAGTTAATGCTGATCAGCCCCGCCCGGTAGGGAAACGAAGGATCTTCCTGACGTGGCATGGTGCTGTAGGCTGCGATTCCCAGAAGGCAGAGCATGGCAACAACCATTCCGAGAAGTCGCTGGCAGTTCAGGAGCCGGCGCGTCATCAGCGCACCTCCACGGCATCACCGTCCGCCAGCCGGGTCATGCCCGCGTACACCACCTGATCTCCGGGGGACAAATCGCCGGATTTGATCACAACCCGTTCACCAACGACCCGGTCCACATTGACCGAAACCCGACGTGCGATATTGTCACGGACCCGAAACACACTTGTGCCTTCGGCATTCCGGATCACCGACAGTAAGGGAACCGTGAGTGCCGCCTCGAGCTCCGGCGTAATGCCTACCTCTACCGGCTCCCCGGGTTCCAGGGTATTGGCCGGCAGGCTCACCAGCACCGGGTGCAATTCACCACGAATGCCGCCAGCCTGGGCAATCTCTACTACGGAACCGGTTTGCGGAGGCTGGTGGCGGTCCTGTACCGACCAGACCGGCAGGGTCTGCTGCAGTCGCACATGGCTCAGCAGATGAGCAGGCACTCGCACTTCCACTTCCCGGCCCTCCGGCGAAGACAGGCGCATCACCGGCTGGCCAGCGACAACGAATTCATCCTGCTCCACCAGCAGGGCTTCCACGCGCCCGGAGAAAGGCGCCCGCAGGGTACTTTCTTCCAGCATCTGCGAGGCCTCCGTCAGCCCGGCGCGAGCCGTGGCAACACTGGCGTTCAGGGAATCGCGCCGGGCGGCAATCTGTTCCAGGGTCTGTTCGGAAACCACACCACGTTGATGCAGCTGGCTGGAACGTTCCCACTCACGCTTCGCCTGTTCGTACCCGGTTGTCAGCTCCTCCAGTCGGGCCCTGGCGGAATCCCGTGCGGGTTCCAGGGCAGGATTGTAGACCCGGGCCAGAACCTCACCGGCCTGCACCTTCTGGCCCAACTCAACCGCCCTCTCCTTCAGGGTGCCGCTGATCTGAAAGGTCAGGGTTGCCCGCTGGGTGGCGCGCACAATTCCGGAGAACCTGAGGGGCATATCCCGGCTTTCACCACCGGTCACCGCTGAAACGCGCACCGAAACCCTTTGCTGCCCTGGCTCCAGTGACACGTCGCTGGCTTTGCAGCCGGAAAGGAATAGTGAAAAGAACGCGAGGGAAGCTATGGCAACGGGAATACGAAGTGGCGTCATGATTCGTCCTTTCATCCATGCTCATGTTGTTGGCGGGGTCCGGTCCCTGGCAGACCCGATGATTGTTTAAGACATAATGTCATTCTTTGACATTTTGTCAATAATCGGGTCTGATTCAGTTTCAGGTATCATGTGCTGGCCGCTGCCACCAAACCGGATGACTGAATGAGCGAAAAGCTGAAAACCCGCCGCGAACGTGAGAAACAGGCCCGTTACGACACCATTCTGGACGCCGCCGAGCTGGTGTTTTCAGAAAAGGGCTACGAGCGATCCTCCATGGATGACATTGCCCGCACCGCCAGCCTCAGCCGGGCGCTGCTGTACGTGTATTTCAAGGATAAGGCGGCGATTCAGCGGGGCATCATGCTCAGGGCCGGGCACAGCCTGTTCCGGCGCTTTGAAGAGGCCCGCCAAACGGCAGATACCGGCCTGTCCCAGATCCGGGCGATGGGCGAATCCTATTACCGTTTCTATCTGGAAGAACCGGACTACTTCTCGGCACTCACCAAGGCCTCCACCGCCATGGCGGAGGCCGACGAAAGCCAGACTGAAGAGATGCTGTGCTCCAAATCAGACCTGATGGAACTGATGGTGGGGGCCATTGAGCTGGGGCTTCAGGACGGCACCATGAATCGGGAGCGGATCAGCGATCCGGCACAGACCGCCCTCTACCTGCGGGGCGCGCTGCATGGTGTGATCCTGCTGTGCCAGTCCGAGATGGGCGAGGGCAACGACGGATTCCCGGCCGAGCAGCTGATCCGGCACACCATGGACATGCTGACCTCGTCGATTGCAGCCTAGTGTCCCCGGAGGGACAAGCACGCTAACGCTGGAAATCGTAGATTGAGCCGAGCCCGAGAATACCGGTGAGTTCGTCGAGGGCTTTCCGGACCTCTTCCAGCAGCATGGGGTCTGCCAGGTCATCCTGGCCCAGCTCATCCCGGTAGTGGGCCTCCACCCAGGTGGTCAGGCGCTCGTAGAGGCCATCGGTGAGGATAACACCCCGGTGCATGGCCTTGAGCTCGTCATCGTCCAGAACCACACGCAACCGCAGACAGGCCGGGCCGCCGCCATTGCGCATCGACTGCTTGACGTCAAACACTTCCACCGACGTGATCGGCCCACCGGATTTCACCAGACCATCCAGATACCGGCGAACCGAAGCCACTTCCCGGCACTCGCCAGGCACGGCCAGCAGCATGCCGTCGGGCGTGTTCAGTAACTGGCTGTTGAACAGGTAAGAGGCCACCGCGTCATCAATTGGCACCTCGGCACGGCTGACCCGAATCGCTTCAAGCTCGGCACCGGTAAGACGTTCCCGGATATCCGCCAGCACCTGGTCTTCCTTCAGGAACGCCGTCTCGTGATAGAACAGGGTGTTGCCGTTGCCCACCGCGATAACATCGTTATGGAAAACACCGGCATCAATGGCTTCCGGGTTTTGCTGGGCAAACACCACATGCTGACCCTTCAGGCCATGCAATCGTGCAATCGCCTGGGAGGCCTCCAGGGTCTGCCGGGCCGGATATTTTCCCGGCGCCGGCGCCTGTTCGTTAAAGGCGATCTGGCCGTAAACAAACAACTCTACGCCGGGCTCCCCATAGCCGGCACACAACCGGGTGTGGTTGGCGGCGCCTTCGTCACCAAAATGACTGACCGAGGGCAGCGCCGGGTGATGTGCAAAATAGCTCTCATCGGCAAAGACCGCTTTCAGGGAACGCCCGGTTACCCTGTGTTCGATGGAGCGGTGGAACTTGGCGCTCAGGTTGGCCGGGGTAAAATGCACCCGGTGATCCGCGGTATCGGCACTGGGCGAAACCGTGGCGGCGTTGGCTGTCCACATGGACGAGGCTGAGGATACCGCCGCAAGAATCGACGGGCTGGCTTTCGCCGCCTGCTCCAGGACCCTGGCATCCGTTCCCTCAAAGCCCAGAGCCCGCAACGTCGGAATGTGTGGCCGCTCATGGGGCGGGAGAACGCCCTGCACATAGCCCCTGTCCGCCAACTGTTTCATCTTGGCCAGTCCCTGGAGCGCCGCCTCCTTCGGGCTGGACACTGACCGCACACTGGATTTCGACGCCACGTTGCCCCAGGACAGCCCGGCGTAATTGTGGGTGGGACCCACCAGGCCGTCAAAGTTTGCTTCTACCGCGTGTTTAGCCATGGCCGTCGATTCCATTAATCGAAGCTCAGGCCGGGGGCGAGCGTGTCGGGCAGCTCGCTCTTGCCGGCTTCCAGTGACGCCATGGGCCAGGCGCAGTAATCGGCAGCGTAGTAGGCGCTGGGGCGGTGGTTGCCGCTGGCGCCGACACCACCAAAGGGTGCCGCGCTGCTGGCACCGGTCAATGGCCGGTTCCAGTTCACGATGCCGGCCCGCACTTCCTCTACCAGCCGGTCATAGAGTTTCTGGTCGTCGGTCAGGATACCGGCGGAGAGTCCGTAACGGGTGTCGTTGGCCAGTTCAAGGGCGTCATCAAAGCTCTTGTAACGATAGACCGTAAGCAGCGGCCCGAAGAACTCTTCGTCAGTCACGTCGACACCCGAAGCATCGATGATACCCGGTGACAGCAGCCCGGTACCCGGCCTCAGGGATTTCATTTCCAGCAGGGATTTCCCGCCCTTACCGAGCAGGCTGACCTGGGCCGCCAGGAGCTTATCCGCCGCTTCGGCCGAAATTACAGCCCCCATGAACGGCTGGGGATCGGCATCGAACTCACCCACCCGGATCCGGGAGGCGACCTCCACCAGCCGATTCAGGAAGGCATCACCCTTTTTGCCCTTGGGAACCAGCAGCCGACGGGCACAGGTGCAGCGCTGACCGGCTGAGAGAAAGGCAGACTGCAAGGCATGGTGCACCGCTCCGTCCACGTCCGCCACGTTTTGAACGATGAGCGGGTTGTTGCCGCCCATTTCCAACGCCAGGATTTTCTCCGGCTGGCCGCCGAACTGTTTGTGCAGCAGGTGGCCAACGGTTGAGCTGCCGGTAAAGAACAGGCCATCAATCAACGGATGGCTGGCCAGGGACTTGCCGGTGGCCGAAGCGCCCTGCACCAGGTTGATTACACCATCCGGAATACCTGCCTTCTCCCAGAGTTTTACAGTCATCTCCGCAACGCCGGGGGTCAGCTCACTGGGCTTGAACACTACGGTGTTGCCCGCCAGCAGTGCAGGCACAATATGGCCGTTGGGCAAATGCCCCGGGAAATTGTAGGGGCCGAATACGGCCACCACGCCATGGGGTCGGTGCCGGAGCACCGCATGGCCGCCGGCAACATCCGATTCGGAGTGACCGGTACGCTCGCTATAGGCTTTCACGGAGATGCCGATCTTGCCAATCATCGCTGCCACCTCGGTCCGGGACTCCCACAGGGGTTTACCGGTTTCCAGTCCGATCTGATGGGCCAGCTCCTCCTTGTGGACTTCCAGCAATTCGCCAAAGCCTTCGACCACTGCCTGGCGCTCCGCAAAACTTTTTCGCCGCCACTTCAGAAAGGCGGTGCGCGCCTCACGCACGGCCGCGTCAACGTCTTCAAGGTTGGCACTCTCACCATCCCAGACTGTCTCGCCGGTCACGGGCTGGACAGATTCGAAGGGAACACCATGGCCCTGAAGCCATAGCCCGTCGATAAACAGTTCGCCTGTCAGCTTTGCCATTTCGATGCACCTCCCGGTACTGCATTTCTAAATATATGTTTGGTCAACATCCCCGAGTCTTTCAAGGGTGCCATGCGAACCGGATCACCGGACTCAACCTGCAAGGCGCCAGCAACTTCCGGTGGCAAACTGACCGTATCCGGGCCGATGCAATCCATTGGCAGGGTCGTTACCCGAAAATCCCGGAAGGACCGGTTCGACACCATGACACGCTCATCGGCCGGAACATCCAGATTCACCGGTTTACGGATGACCATGGCATGCCGGTTGACGCTTTCTCTTACGGTGCGGATGTTGTGAACAAAGGCCTCTACCACCGGACCGCCATCAAAGATGTCCACCAGTCCGTTGAAATTGAACCCCTCCGCCTGGAGCATCCGGAGCGCCGGAGCCGTGTTGCCATGCACCCGGCTGATCACTGCCCGGGCCGAATCCGGCAACATGGGCAGATAAATCGGATACTTCGGCATCAGTTCGGCGATAAACGACTTGTTGCCAAGCCCCGAAAGCACGTCCGCCTCACTGAATTCCATGTCAAAGAACCTGCTGCCCAGGGCATCCCATAACGGGCTGCGCCCCTGTGCATCAGAAACGCCCCGCATCTCCGCGAAAACCTTGTCCGAAAAATGCTTCCGGAACTCGTCCAGATACATGAACCTGCAACGGGAGAGCAGCAGACCATTGCCGCCGCCCTTGTACTCGTCAGAAAGCAGCAGCGAGCAGATCTCGCTGGTGTCGGTCATGTCGTTGGACAGATGCAGCGTCGGGGTGCGCACGTGCACTCCCAGCTCCTTCGAGGCGTTCACTGCAACACTCAGCCGGTAGTTGTAAAACACCTCATCCAGACCAACCCGAGCCTGGATTCCACTGATTCCGATAGTCTTCTTGCGCTGGATATCCTCAAGCGCAAACAGGTAAAGCCCCGCCTCCGGCGCACAGCGCTGGTTGAAGGTTTCCCGGGCGTGGCTGATCTTTCTCGCCAAAAGCTCGCGGTCCGCGGGCAGTGTTGTTAGCCCCTTGCCAGCGTTCTGCGCCATCGTGTAAAGGTCGTCCAGATCGCTTTCCTGAAGCGGGCGAATTACCAGCATGGTGTCGCCTCCCTGTTTCCGCGATTTAACTGAATAACCGTTGGAATACCTGTCCTAATCGCTGTCATAGCGGCGCGATCCTTACCCGGTCACCCGCGGTCTTGTTCAGCACCTTCCAGGTGTTTACCGGCACCTTGAGTGTGTCTTCCAGAGTTTCCGCAACCGGTGTCAGGGTGCAGCGGAACTGGACCCCCTCCCCTGCCGCAATCAGACAGGTTTCGCCAAGGTCATGGTTGGCGGCATGCAGGGGTTTGGGGTGGCTGGTCACCAGGGTTCTCAGGCTGTCGGTGCGGGCCTCCAGTACTGGCCCGGCATCAAAAATATCCAGGTAGCAGCCGGGCTGGAATCCCTCCCGCTGAAGCAATTCGAAGTTCGGTACGGTTAGCTCATGCGGTTGCCCCAGCGCCTTCTGGGCCGCCTCGCTCAGCAGGGTGACATAGATCGGATTGGGCGGCATGAGTTCGGCGATAAAGGTTTTACTCAACTGCGCGGAATACTGGTCCGCCGTCTCGAAGTCCATATCAAAGAAATGTCGGCCAAGGCTGTCCCAGAACGGCACGCTGCCGTCATCCAGCTGCACACCCTGGATTTCCACCGCCACCCGTTGGGTAAACCATTCCCGATGATCGGCAATAAACAGAATCCGTGCACGGGATAACAGCTCGAACGCCTCACTGCCTCGGAGTTCCGGCCGGATCGAGAACGAACACAGCAGGGTGACATCGGTCAGAAAATGGGAGGGATACAAGACTTCTACCCGCCTTGATACACCCAGTTCATGGGACGCGTGAATCAGCGCATCGCGCCGGTAACTGTAGAAGGGCTGACCATTGCCGGCCCTGGCATCGATACCGGCCGTGCCCGCGATCTCTCCGGTTTCGGTGTTTTCCAGCACAAACAGAAACCTCGGCGGGGCATCCTCGGCGCCGATCTTTCCGGCAAAAGACGCCAGGGATTGCTCAATCTTGTAGGCAAGAGCATCGCTTTGTTTAGGCAGGGTGGAGGAAAGGCGGGCACTCTGGGCACCCGCAATGGCAAGAATCTGGTCCAGATCATCCGGCTGCGCCGGACGTACCAGCCACATAGGAACTCCTTAGGCCGTCAGTTTTTTAACCGCCGCTTCGAAACGCTCGAGGGCTTCGTCGATATCCGGCTCGGGAATGATCAGTGACGGCGCCAGACGAATCACATCAGCGCCAGCCATCAGAACCATCACGCCCTCATCCAGGCCTGCATTAAGAAAATCCCTGGCCTTACCCTGCCACTGCCCGGTGAGCACACAGCCGAGTAACAAACCAGCCCCGCGAACTTCACTGAACACGCCATGGCGCTCACCAATATCCATCATGCCCTTGCGGAGCTTTTCGGAGCGCGATTTCACACCCTTGAGAATCTCCGGCTGGCTGACGGTATCCAAAACCTTTTGGCCAACGGCGCAGGCCAGGGCGTTACCGCCATAGGTGCTGCCGTGGGTTCCGACACCAAGACTGGCGGCTACCTTTGCGGTTGTCAGCATGGCCGCTATCGGGAAACCACCACCCAGGCCCTTGGCACTGGAGAGAATATCCGGCACCACGTTGTACATCTGGTAGGCATACAGGTGGCCGGTTCTTCCGGCGCCGGACTGCACCTCGTCGAACACCAGCAGGGCGTCGTTGGCATCACAAAGCTGGCGCAGACCTTCAAGGAAGGCCTGATCGCCGGGCATGACACCGCCTTCACCCTGAATGGGCTCGACCACTACGGCGCAGGTTTTCTCTTTGGAGATCAGCTTCTTCACCGATTCCAGATCATTGAACTCGGCATGGTGAATGCCGCCCGGCGCCGGCTCGAAACCTTCCAGGTACTTGGGCTGGCCACCAACGCTCACGGTAAACAGGGTGCGCCCGTGGAAAGAATTTCTGAACGAGATGATTTCGTTTTTTTCCGGGCCGAAATGCTCCCAGGCGTAACGGCGGGCCAGCTTGAAGGCGGCCTCGTTGGCCTCACCGCCGGAGTTGGCAAAGAACACCCGCTCGGCAAAGGTAAGGTCACACAGGGTTTTGGCCAGACGCAAAGCCGGCTCATTGGTCATCACATTCGAGAGGTGCCAGATTTTCTCGGCCTGGTCGTGCAACACCCCTACGAGCCCCGGATGGCAATGCCCGAGACAGGTCACCGCAATACCACCCTGGAGATCAATGAACTCGCGGCCTTCCTGATCCCAGATCCGGGAGCCCTCGCCTCGTACCGGAATTATGGAACCGGGGGCGTAATTGGGCACCATGACTTCATCGAACAGTTCGCGGCTAACGGGTTCTTTATTCATAGATCTCTCTCGGGAAAGCGGCTAAACATATAAAAATAGTAGAGCAACCGAACCGGACAAGTACGTAGGTGTGCGGACTCTTGCACCATAATACGCCACTCAGGGCATAAGAACATCCGGTTCCCCGATGGCCGGCCTGACGAGGAAAGATGAGAATGGGAAAAAGCAAACAGGACAGAGCCAGAAAGACAAAGGCCGGTGCAGCTTTTCAGAACACGCTACAAGCACATCCATGTGCGCTTGTTTCGGGCCATCCCTGGCCCTCTACAGTTCTGAAAAGCCGCACCGGCCTTTGTCATGCCACTCAACCCGCAAGGCTGGGCGGCAACTAGCTTCAAATCAAAGCAGAAGGGTACGAATATCCCCAAGAAGCTGGCTGAGCACCGTGGTAAACCGGGCCGCATCCGCCCCGTTCACCGCCCGGTGATCGTATGACAGCGACAACGGCAGCATCAGCCGGGGCTGGAACTCCTTGCCATCCCAAACCGGCTTCATCGCCGCTTTGGAGACCCCCAGAATCGCCACCTCCGGCGTATTCACAATCGGCGTAAACGCCGTGCCACCGATACCACCCAGACTGGTGATGGTAAAGCAGGCACCCTGCATCTCCGCCGGCTTCAGCTGCTTGCCCCGGGCCTTCTGGGCCAGCTCGGCGCTTTCTGCCGCCAACTCCCACAGGCCCTTCTTGTCCACATCCCGGATCACCGGCACCATCAGCCCGTTGGGCGTATCCACCGCAATCCCGATGTGAATGTACTTCTTGCGAACCACCTCCTTGCGCTCCATGTCCAAAGACACATTGAACTGAGGCAGTTCCGCCAGCGCCGTGGCGCAGGCCTTCAGCAGGAAGGGCAGCGGCGTCATCTTCACGCCTTTCTTCTCTCCGGCCGCTTTCTGGGCCTTGCGGAAATCCTCCATATCGGTAATGTCCGCATCCTCGAACTGGGTCACGTGGGGCACGTTCAGCCAGCTGCGCTGCATGTTGTTGGCCGTGGCGAACATTATCCGCGACATGGCCTCGCGCTTGACTTCACCAAACTGGCTGAAGTCCGGCAGCTTGACGCCGGGGATACCGGAGCCGGTGGCAACGCCACTGCCCTGCTGGGCCTGCTTGAGCTGCCCCCTCACATAGGCATGGACATCGTCCTTGATAATCCGGCCCTTGGGACCGGACCCCCTGATCCGTGCCAGATCGGCGCCCAGCTCACGGGCAAGCTTGCGAACGGCGGGACCTGCATGAACCTTCGCGCCCGGCGTGGGCGGCTCATAGGTAGCACCCTGGGGCTCAGGCGTGGACTCGACAGCCTGCCGGGGTTTCTCTTCAGATTCCTGCTCTGGCTTTTTTTCCTTGGCCGATTCGTCAGAGGCCTCTTCAACTGTGGCCTCCTCATCGCCGCCGTCTTCCTGAACGGTCATTTCCAGCAGTTCGTCGCCTTCGGAGAGCTTGTCGCCCTCGGACACCAAAATTTTACCCACCTTGCCCGCATAGGGCGAGGGAATCTCCATGGTCGCCTTGTCGGACTCCACCGTTACCAGCGGGTCCTCAGCTTTAATGGTATCGCCCTCGGAGACATTGATCTCGATAACCGGAACATTCTCAAAACCATCCAGCGCCGGAACCTTAACGGTTTCCTTGCGGGAGCCGCCGGAAGCCTGCTTCGGCGCCGGCTTGCTCTCTTCTGACGTTTCTTCCTGTTTGGCTTCGCCCTTTTCGACGGCTTTTGCTTCGGGCTTTTCCTCGGCCTCGTCGCTACCGGAATCGTCAGAGCCACCGCCATCGGCGCCGGCTTCCATCATCCCGACAACATCGCCTTCCTTCACCTTGTCTCCCACCTTGGCGGTGATCCTGGTGATCTTGCCGGCGCCGGGTGACGGCAACTCAACAGAGGCTTTGTCTGACTCAACGGTCAGAATCGGATCTTCTTCCTCAACCGAATCCCCCACGCTGACAATGATTTCGATAACCTCGACCTCATCCGCACCGCCGAGATCCGGAATCTTGATTTCCTGTTCACTCATGGCGGTCTCCTTAGCTCAGCACCGGGTTCGTTTTGTTGCGATCGATTCCGTATTTGCGCATGGCTTCGAGAACCACATCGTTCTTCACCTCACCATCCTGGGCCAGGGCAGAAAGCGCACTTACCGTCACGTAGTAACGATCCACTTCAAAGAAGCTGCGCAGCTTTTCCCGGGTGTCGCTGCGGCCGAAGCCATCAGTACCGAGGGTCAGGTAGGTTTTGGGAATAAACGCCCGGAGCTGCTCGGAGTGCAGCTTGATGTAATCGGTAGAAGAGACTACCGGCCCGTCCTGCTTCTCCAGGCACTGGGTAACGTAGGCTTTCTTGGCTTTGTCATCCGGGTGCAGACGATTCCAGCGCTCTACGTGCTGGCCTTCACGGGCCAGCTCATTAAAGCTGGTGACACTCCACACATCGGAAGCCACGCCCCAGTCATCTTTCAGCATCTGGGCCGCAGCGCGTACCTCGTTGAGGATGGCGCCGGCGCCAAGCAACTGAACCCGCGGCGTTTTCTTGCGCCCCTTGGTTTCAACAGACTCGAACAGGTACATGCCTTTGATGATGCCGTCCTCGCAACCCTTGGGCATTGCGGGCTGTTCGTAGTTTTCGTTCTCGATAGTCAGGTAGTAATAGACATTCTTGTTGTCCTCGAACATCTCTTTCATGCCCTTACGGAGCACCACGGCCATTTCGTAGCCGTATGCCGGATCGTAAGCCTTGCAGTTCGGAATGGTGTTGGCCAGAACGTGGCTGTGACCATCCTGGTGCTGCAGGCCTTCGCCGTTCAGGGTGGTCCGGCCGGCGGTACCGCCGATCAGGAAACCACGGGCCTGAATATCCCCGGATGCCCACGCCAGATCGCCCACCCGCTGGAAGCCAAACATGGAATAGAAGATATAGAACGGAATCAGCGGGAAGTTATTGGTACTGTAGGACGTTGCCGCTGCCATCCAGGCCGCCATGGAACCGTCTTCGTTAATCCCTTCCTCGAGGATCTGGCCCTTTTTGTCTTCCCGGTAGTACATGATCTGGTCACGGTCTTCCGGAACGTACTTCTGGCCCTCGGCCGTGTAAATGCCCAGTTGACGGAACATGCCCTCCATACCGAAGGTACGGGCTTCGTCCGGCACGATCGGCACTACCCGCTTGCCGATGCGTTTGTCTTTGGTCAGGGCCGTCAGTATCCGGACAAAGGCCATGGTGGTGGAAATTTTCCGCCCTCCGGAACCTTCCAGCACCGCCTTGAAGATGTCGAGCTCCGGAATCTGCAATGGCTGGCAGTCCTTGCGCCGCTTGGGATAGAAACCGCCTAATTCCTGCCGGCGTTTTTTCATGTAGACGATTTCCGGGCTATCCGGCGCCGGACGGTAATAGGGAACGTCCTTGAGCTCGTCGTCCTTCAGCGGCAGCGCAAACCTGTCCCGGAACGACTTCAGTTGCTCGATATCCAGTTTCTTCAGGGAGTGCGCGGTATTCTGTGCCTCACCGGCCTCACCAAATCCGTAGCCCTTGATGGTATGGGCCAGGATAACGGTCGGGCGGCCACCGTTGTTGTGGATGGCGTGATGGTAAGCCGCATAGATCTTATAGGGGTCATGCCCACCGCGGTTGAGCTTGTTGATCTCCTCATCAGAGAGATTTTCAACCAGCTTCGCGGTTTCGGGGTACTTGCCAAAGAAGTGTTTGCGGGTATAAGCAGGTCCGTTGCTTTTATAATTCTGAAACTCGCCATCGCAGACTTCGTCCATGACCCGCTGCATTTTGCCGTCCTTGTCGCTCTCGAACAGCGGGTCCCAGTGTCGACCCCAGACCACTTTCAGCACATTCCAGCCAGCACCCCGGAAGACACCCTCAAGCTCCTGTATGATCTTGCCGTTGCCGCGCACAGGGCCGTCCAGGCGCTGGAGGTTACAGTTAACCACAAAAATGAGATTGCTCAGGTTTTCCCGGCCGGCCATGGAAATGGAACCCAGGGTTTCCGGCTCGTCACATTCACCGTCACCCACAAAGCACCAGACTTTGCGGTCACCCATTTCGATGAGCTCCCGGCTGTCCAGGTACTTCATGACGTGTGCCTGGTAAATCGCCTGAATGGGACCCAGCCCCATGGACACCGTCGGAAACTGCCAGTAATCGGGCATCAGCCAGGGGTGCGGGTAGGAAGACAGTCCCGTGCCATCCACTTCCTCCCGGTATTTGTCCAGATCCTTTTCGTCAAAACGGCCCTCCAGGAAGGAACGGGCATAAATGCCCGGCGAAGAATGTCCCTGAAAATAAATCAGATCGGATTCGCGCTTTTCGTCGCCGCCATGGAAAAAATAGTTGAAGCCCACGTCATACAGCGTTGCCGCCGACGAGAACGATGAAACGTGGCCGCCCAGGTCTCCGGGCCTTTGGTTAGCACGCATAACCATGGCCATGGCATTCCAGCGGATCAGGGAGCGAATCCGGCGCTCCATAAACAGATCGCCGGGCATCGGTGCCTGCTGGGAAACAGGGATGCTGTTCCGGAATGGCGTGGTTATGGAGTATGGCAGCTCGGTGCCATCGCGGCTCGCCCGCTCGGAGAGCCTTTCAAGTATGTATTTAGCCCGGTCCACACCTTCGTTCTCGATCAGAGATTCCAGCGCGTCCAGCCATTCACTGGTTTCAATGGGATCATCGTCCTGGTACATCAAACCCTCCCCTTGGCATCAAAAAGTGCAGCGCGGCCACGATCAGCAGCCTGGCGCGTTGTGGTGTCGGTAAGCTGCGATGAAATGCAGCGTGTTGTTATGGGTAGTTCAATGAGCCTGACAGATGTACCGGCTTACAGCACACAGAACCTGTACAAAGCATAGAACAGCTTTCACACTTTTCCTGCCTGATCATCGCCCTGGCTCACCGGCTTTTGGCCCTGAGGATGACCGGCGAGCCGGCGAAGTGCGCGGATCTGCCACCCAGTTACGTAGTATTTTTACTACATTTTACCCCTCGAGCTCAACTGAAGCCTTAATGATATCCGTTTCAGGCGGGCTTCTTTCGGTTACTTACGGAATAATGACCGTTTTTGGACCAGCAGACAACCAGACTGCGACCAATGTCGTAGCATTCTTATCAATTGACAAATTGATCACCACACTAAACGATCAACTCTCTACAGTTCGCTGCTCTTTTGGCGTTTTTAGCATTTTTTATTGAATTTTCAGTCAGATTTCACCCAACACTTACCTGTTTTCCCGGGATTTTTTAATTAGACCTGAAAACAATTCCCGATTTAGTTTCCGTCCATAAACGTAAAACACTGATATTAAATAAAAAAATGAGGTAATCAGGCAGGAAACCTCCAGCGGAAAATGGTATTCTTTGTCACAAGCAATTGAAACAAAAGAAAAAACC